>JBCCJK010000015.1 GCA_039027815.1 Verrucomicrobiota bacterium | reverse complement strand
GGGAAGGGAGAGCCGGTGTCTTTCGAGCCAGCCCTGCGTTGCTCCTCGGTTACGGTGCCTGCACCGCGCCCTCGTCGCGCCTTGGTCTGGCCCGAAATCCACTCGGCCATTCTACCAGCCAATTCTGCAGCTTGGTATTAGTTCTGCGAGAGCTTGTCTTGGAAGCCTTTCTCGGGGGCCCGGCCTCCGAGGGCCCGTACCAGGGTGGTGATGTTGTGGTCGATCATGCCGAGGTAGGTCCCTTCGTAGCTCCCGGTGGGGCCCATGGCGTCGGAGAAGAGTTCTCCCCCGATGCGCACTTCGTGACCCCGGGCCCGCGCGCCTTCCACGAGGGCGCGGATGTTTTTCTCGGAGACACTGCTTTCGACAAAGACGGCCGGCACTCGCCGGGCCACCAAGAGGTTGATGAGGTTTTCGATGTCCCGCACGCCCGCTTCGGATTCGGTGCTGAGTCCCTGGATGCCCTCCACTTCCAGCCCGTAGGCGCGGTTCATGTAGCCGAAGGCGTCGTGGGCGGTGATGAGGATGCGCTGGTTCTCCGGGATGGAGGCGATGGCTTCTTTGGCGTAAGCGTCCAGGCCTTCGAGTTGGGCGAGGTAGGCATCCGCATTGGCTTGATAGTCGCCGGCGTGATCAGGATCGAAGTCGATGAGCGCGTCCCGAACGACCTCAGTAGCTCTCATCCAGCCTTTTACGTCCATCCAGACGTGGGGATCGAGGTGCTCCTCCTCATCCGTGATGACGAAATCACCCTGATCGAGAATGGTTTCGGTAACCGCATGGACCGGCTTTCCAGTTCGCGCGACTCGGACGAGAACGTCCGTCATTTTCCCCTCCAAGAGCAGGCCATTGTAGAAGATGATGTCGGCTGCTTGGAGGGCCTTCACATCGGCGGTGGTAGGCTTGTAGAGATGGGGATCGACTCCTTCTCCAATGAGGTTCTCGACCTGAGCGTGCGGGCCGGCGACGTTGCGGACCATGTCCGCGACCATGCCCACCGTGCCAACGATGCGGTAGGTAGAGGAAGTCTGTGGCTCGGGAGCGTCACAGGCGAAAAGACAGAGCGAGATGAGAAAGAGAAGAAGGAAGCGCATGGCTGTTTTTGGTTGCGTGGAGTGGTGGTCAGACCTCGAAGGTGATGCCAATCGAGGCGTAGGCGAAATCGCGGAGTGAGGCGTCGCCAGGATGGTGGAGAGGTTGGCTGTCGATCCCCCAAGTATGGGCGATGGAAGCGTAGACAAAGCAGTGCTCGTTGAGAGCGATCTCCGCGGTCAACGAGCAGGAAAGATGGTTCAAGCCATCATGGCCGTCCGAAACGAATCCTTGGTTTCCACCCAATTCGATCTGCGGAATGAGGGTCAAGCAGTCATGGACGGGCCAGGGGCGTAGCAAAGAGCCCACCATGAAATAGCCCTCAGACTGGACGCCGTAATAGACGTCCACACTGAGCTCCAGCGCGTGGGGAAGGAGAAGCGTGGTGCCGAGGCCGAGTTCGTTGTCGAAGGACTCGCCAGGCGCGAAACGCAAGTGATTGAAACTGGGGGTGAGGGCCAACGGTCCCCAATCGAAGGTGGAGGAGAGAATGGCGTTGAGTTCTTGATAATGCTGACTCGGACTTTGCCCGAGCCAGAGTTCGAGCGCCGCCTTTCCCAGAGAAGCGCTGCCGGTCACACTGACGAGGCCGTCGCCTTCCAAGAGATCCCGCCCTTCCAGGACGTAATGGGACGCCACCTCCGCAGAAGCGGAGATTTCTGGCTGGAGTGCGAAAGTCGCCGTCGGCAGCAGGAGGAATAAGATGATGGTCCACTTCATGAAACCAGAGTCATGGCGGCTAATCTTGAGTGTTCAAGATATTTTATTTGAGTATTGCAATTTAGTGAGATGAGTTTTCAGTTTCCCATGCCGACCAGCACGGTGGAGAACTACCTCAAGGCGGCCTTGCGTCTCGAAGAAGGAGGGCAGTTCGCTACGGTAGGGGGGATTGCCGAGGAGCTAGCGGTGACTCCCGGCACCGTCACCACGATGATGAAGCACTTGGCGAGCGAAGGCTTGGTGGATTACGCGCCCCGTAAGCAAGTTTCTTTGACGGAGTCTGGACGGGCTGCGGCGCTGCAAGTGCTTCGCCGCCATCGCCTGATCGAGACCTTTTTGGTGGAAATTATGAAGCTCGACTGGGCCCATGTGCATGAAGAAGCGGAAGTGCTGGAACACGTCATTTCCGACCGTCTTGTTGAGCGCATGGACGAGATGTTGGGGCGACCAGACTGCGATCCCCACGGCTCGCCCATTCCCGATGCCAGGGGAGTGGTCTCGGAGCGAGGAGGGCAGCCGTTGTGCGACTGCCGAGTCGGGGACCATCGCCTGCTGCGGGTGCAGGGCGAGCGGCGGGGCCTGCTCGACTGGTTGCAAGAGCGGGAGCTGGTTCCGGGGGTGGTGTTCTCGCTTGAGGAACGGGACGACCAAGCTGGTGTCTTCTCCCTCCAGCTGGCCTCGGGCAGACGGGTGAGTTTCGATGCCGAGGTGGCTGGGAATCTTTGGGTCGGTCCGGCTAGGTGAGGGGATGGGGTGGGAGCTTTCCGGTTTCGGGGGTGCGCTCGACGAATTGGACTGCGGCCTCCAAGGCTTGGTGGCGGGTTTCGTTGAAGGAGGGTTTGAGGTCGCCCGTGCGGCCGATCCGCTCCAAGCGCTCCCGGACCTCGCCCTCCTGGGCACAGATGTAGACGGCCAGTCCGGCGGCCCGAGCCTGGCGGACGACGTTTTCGATGGCGAGGGCCACGGTGGTGGAAAGGATGGGGACGTCCTTGAGGTCGAGCACGAGGGCCTGGGCCTGGTTCAGTTCCTCCTGTTGCCGGGAAATGGCCTTGGCCACCCCGAAGATCATGGGGCCGCTCAGGTGAAGGAGGACGACCCGACCGGCGGCGCGTTCGAAGAGGGCTCGTTCGGCGTCGTCCAACTGCGGCTCGTCCTCGCTGGTGTCGATGGCCTTGACGCCGGTTTCTTGCTGGAGGCGGGTCAGGCGATCGATGGTGAGGATATTGGCCACGAAGACGCCCACGCCGACCGCCACGATGAGGTCGACGAAGACGGTGAGCGCCATGACGCCATACATGATGGCCATGGCGGAGCGGGAGACGTGGTGGGCTCGTTTCAGGAAACTCCAGTCGAGGATGTCGACCCCCACTTTGACGGCGATGGCCGCCAGCACCGCCATCGGGATGCTTTCGAGATAGGGGGCGAAGACCAAGACCACCAGTAGCAGCAGCAAGGCCCGGATGATCCCGGCCACTGGGGAGCGGCCGCCGACTTGGATATTGACGACGGTTCCCATGGTGGCGCCCGCGCCAGGGAGGCCGCCGATGAAGCTGGCTGCCATGTTGCCCAGGCCTTGGCCGATGAGCTCGCGATTGGAGTCGTGCTGCTTGCGGGTCAAGCTGTCGGCGATCATGGCGGTCAAGATGGTGTCGATGCAGCCGAGGAGACCCAGGATCATGCCTTCGAACAAAATCAGGGTGAATTGCTCCCCTGAGAAGAGGGGCAGCCGCAAGGTGGGAAGGCCCATCGGGATTTGCCCGATGCGCCGCAAATCCGCCTCTCGGAAAAAAAGCCAAGCCACCAAGGTGCCGAGGACGAGGGCCGCGAGGTGCGGAGGGCACCAGGGCCGCCATTTTTTGGGCATGAAAAACAGCACCACCAAGGCCAGAGCCGCCAGCAGGCACTCCAGGCTATCCACGCCCGCGAAGAGGTCCGGGAGAGCCCGGACGACTTCGATGGCTCCCCCCGGGGGGGTGGATTGCCCGGTCAGGGGGGCCAGCTGCATGAGAATGAGGAGAACGCCGATCCCCGACATGAAGCCGGAGATGACGCTGTAGGGCATGAGGCTGACGTAGCGCCCGAGCTGGAAGGCCCCCAGAAGGACTTGGGTCAGACCCGCCACCAGGACGACCGCGAAGGCCATGGCGAGGCCGTTTTCGGGATCGGCGGCCACCAAGTTCATGACGACCGCCGTCATGACGACTGTCATGGGACCGGTGGGTTCGGAAATGAGGGTTCGGGTGCCCCCGAAGAGGGCAGCAAAAAGACCGACGCAGACGGCCCCATACAAGCCGGCCTCAGGCCCGACGCCCGAGGCGACCCCGAAGGCCAGGGCCAGGGGCAGGGAGATGACGGCGGTGGTGATGCCCCCAAAGAAATCCCCCTTCCAGGAAATGGATTCAAATCGACCATAGCGGTCAAAGACCCGCCGCAGTGCTCTCTGGTTTCTCTCCATGGGGGCGACCTTGGGGTAAGGAGAGAAAAGGGGGAAGACTTTTTCTGGGTAATTCTTGGTCCGACCCGCCCCGGCTTGGTCAGGGGGAGTTCGTTTTTAGTTTTCGGGGGCGAGAAGGCTAGTGGGGCGGGGAGCACGCCTTCTGAGCGCCTTGGTCTGGCCCGAAATCCACTCGGCCATTCTACCAGCCAATTCTGCAGCTTGGTATTACACCCGCCGACGCTTTCGCTTGAGATCGAGCTGGGCCATGGATTTTTGGATGAGCGCTTCCGTGAGAGCGGCCTCTTCGGGGTCGCTCAATTCATCCAGCGCTTCCTGGGCCTTTTTCATGGCCGCTTCCACGATTTCTTCGTCGATTTCGTCTTCGCCCAGGGCGAGGTCCGTCAGGACGGAGATCCCTTCAAAGGTGATTTCCACCAGTCCTTCTCCCACGGCCAGTTCCTTCGTTTGGTCGCCTATGGTGTAGGAGAGTTCCCCCGGGTGGAGGGTCGTGACGAGGGGCGCGTGCTGAGGAAGCACGCCCATTTCCCCTTTGAATCCAGGCAGGACGGCGATGTCCACTTCGCCAGAGAAGATTTCGCTCTCCGGAGTCACGATGCGCAGGGGAAGAGGCATTTCTTTGAAAACTCGGTTAGTCTTGGCCTTTGTCCACGCTTTCGATCCCGGCCTTCATGTAGAAGTTGGCCTCAGGCACGCTGTCCCATTTGCCATCGAGGATTTCTCCGAAGCCTTTGACGGTTTCTTCCACCGGGACGTAGACCCCGGCCACGCCGGTGAAGACTTCGGCCACGTGGAACGGTTGGGAGAGAAAGCGCTGCAGCTTCCGCGCGCGGTAGACGGTCAGCTTGTCTTCATCGGACAGTTCGTCCATGCCGAGAATGGCGATGATGTCTTGGAGGTCTTTGTAACGCTGGAGGACATTTTGCACTCCCCGGGCCACTTTGTAGTGTTCGTCACCCACGACATCGGGGGCCAAGGCATTCGAGACTGAGGCCAGCGGATCGACTGCGGGATAGATCCCGAGTTCGGCCAAGGAACGCTCGAGCACGACGGTGGAGTCGAGGTGGGCGAAGGTGTTGGCCGGGGCGGGGTCGGTCAAGTCATCCGCCGGGACGTAGACGGCTTGGAAGGAGGTGATGGAGCCCTTGGTGGTGGAGGTGATGCGCTCTTGGAGGCCAGCCATTTCCTCCGACAGATTCGGCTGGTAGCCGACCGCGGAGGGAGTCCGGCCGAGGAGGGCGGAGACTTCCGAGCCGGCTTGCGAGAAGCGGAAGACGTTGTCCACGAAGAGGAGCACGTCCTGGTTTTGCTCATCCCGGAAGAATTCAGCCATCGAGAGGGCGGAGAGGGCCACCCGGAGACGGGCGCCGGGGGGCTCGTTCATTTGCCCGTAGACCAGTGCCACCTTTGATTTCTCAATGTTTTCCCGGTCGATGACGCCGGATTCCGACATTTCCTCATAGAGGTCATTTCCTTCCCGCGTCCGCTCGCCCACTCCAGCGAAGACGGAGTAGCCCCCGTGGTTTTTGGCGATGTTGTTGATGAGCTCCATGATGACGACGGTCTTGCCGACGCCGGCCCCGCCAAAGGCTCCCACTTTTCCGCCTTTGGTGAAGGGGCAAATGAGATCGATGACCTTGATGCCGGTTTCGAGGATTTGGGCGCTGGTGCTCTGGTCGGTGAGGGCCGGGGCCGGACGGTGAATGGGATATTTCTTTTCGTGGGGAACGGGGCCGCGTTCATCGACCGGGTCGCCCGTGACATTGAAGATGCGGCCAAGGATGCCATCGCCCACCGGGACCGAGATGGGGGCGCCGGTATCGACAATCGACATCCCGCGCTTGAGACCTTCCGTGGTGGTCATGGCGACCGCCCGCACCCAACCGTCTCCCAGGTGAGCCTGGACTTCCAGGGTGAGGGTGGTTTCCTGGCCGCCGAGCGGGTAGGTGATGTTGAGGGCGTCGTAGACTTTGGGGAGTTTCTCGGCCTTCGAGAAATCCGCGTCGACGACGGCGCCGATGACTTGGACGATGGTTCCGGTGTTGCTCATGGTAGGGAAAGGTTGCTAGACTTCGGTCTTCAGAATTCAGCGGGAGGTAGTCTGTGGAATGGTTTGGGAAATGGGTGGGGATGGGGCTTGCCTTGGGGTTCAGAATCGAGTGGCTGAAGACGGAATTCTGAAGCCTGACAAACTTCTTCACTCGAGGGCCTTCATGGCGGTGGTGATTTCGAGGAGTTCGTTGGTGATGGCAGCTTGGCGGACCTTGTTGTATTGCAAGGTCAGGTCGGAGATGAGTTCCTTGGCGTTGTCGGTGGCGGATTTCATGGCCACCATCCGGGCCGAGTGCTCGGAGGCGCGGGCTTCCAAGAGCATCTGATACACTTGGTAGTTCAGATAGAGCGGGAGGACGTGGTCGAAGATCTGTTCCACATTGGGCTCGAAGAGGTAGCCTCCGGCGGGCACTTCCCCAATGGCCTCGCCCTCGGTGACCCCGGTATGACAGATCGGGAGGAGGTCAATGAGGATGGGCTCTTGTTTGATGGTGTTGATGAAGTTGGTGAAGGCGATGCGGACTTTATCCACCTTGCCTTCCAGGAACTGATCACGCAGGAATCCGGCGATGACTTTGGCTTCCGCGAAGGGGACCGGGTCCTTGATCTCGAAGTCCGCCAGCATGTTTTTGCCGAGCTTGGCGAGGGAGCGGCGGCCCTTGGAGCCGACGGTCACGATCTGGGTGTCTTCCTGGCAGGCTGGGAGGACTTGTTTGAGGAGGTTGGTGTTGAGTGGGCCGCAGAGTCCCTTGTCTGTGGTGATGACGAGGAGGGCCTCTTTCGTGCCTTCCCGGACTTCCAGGAGCGGGTTTTTGGAGTCCTCGGTGTCTTCCTGAATGTCATTCAGGATTTTATTGAGCATGCCGGCGTAGGCGCGCCCGGCGAGGGCTTGGTCCTGGGCCTTTTTCATCTTGGACGCCGCCACGAGCTGCATCGCGCGGGTGATCTGCGCGGTGTTCTTGACCGACTTGATTCGGCGGCGGATGTCGCGGGTGCTGGGCATCTCAGTGAGGGAGGGTCAGGACCGGAGTGCTTAGCTCCAAGTGCTTTTGAATTCGTCGAGGGCGGCTTTGGTCGCGTCGACGGTTTCTTTGTCCTTTTTCATGCTCGGCTGGTCATCGCGGATCTTGGCCAGGAGGTCCTGCTTTCGCTCCACGAAGAATTTTTCCATGGCGCTCTGGCAGTCCTTGATTCGCTCGACGGCCACGTCATCGAAGTAGCCATTCTGCATGGCGAAGAGGAAGATGACTTCCAATTCCATGGCCATGGGATTGTATTGGCCCTGTTTGAAGAGTTCGACGATGCGCTGGCCCCGCTCGATTTTCTGCTTGGTGGCGGCGTCGAGGTCCGAGCCGAATTGGGCGAAGGCTTGGAGTTCCCGGAATTGCGCCAGATCGAGTTTGGTGGTGCCGGAGACGTCCTTGACGGATTTGGTCTGGGCGGCGGAGCCGACCCGCGAGACGGAGATGCCGACGTTGATGGCGGGGCGGATGCCCTGGTAGAAGAGGTCGGTGTCGAGGAAGATTTGCCCGTCGGTGATGGAAATCACATTGGTCGGGATGTAGGCCGAGACGTCACCGGCCTGGGTTTCGATGATGGGCAGGGCCGTGAGAGAACCGCCTCCTTCGGCCTCGGAGAGGCGGGCGGAGCGCTCCAAGAGACGGCTGTGAAGGTAGAAGACGTCTCCCGGGTAGGCTTCGCGTCCCGAGGGGCGGCGGAGGATGAGGGAGACTTGGCGGTAGGCGACCGCGTGCTTGGAGAGGTCATCGTAGACGATGAGGGCGTCCAGGCCTTGGTCCATGAGGTATTCAGCCATGGCGCACCCAGCGTAGGGGGCGAGGTATTGGTTCGAGGCCGAGTCCGAGGCGGAGGCGGAGACCACGATGGTGTAGTCCATGGCGCCGGCGTCTTCCAGGGTTTTGATGATCCGGGCGACGTTCGAACGCTTTTGGCCGATGACGACGTAGATGCAGTAGAGTGGCTTGTGATCCTTGAGCTGGCCTTCTTCGGCGGCCTTGTTTTGGCGGGCCTGGGAGATGATGGTGTCGATGGCGACGGTCGTTTTGCCGGTCGACCGGTCTCCGATGATGAGTTCCCGCTGGCCCCGGCCGATCGGGATCATGGCGTCGATCGGGAGGATGCCGGTCTGGACGGGAACCGAGACCGATTTCCGTTTGATGATGCCGGGGGCGATTTTCTCGACCGGGTATTCCGCTTCGTTTTCGATCGGGCCCTTGCCATCGATGGGCTGGCCGAGGGCATTCACGACCCGACCAAAGAGACTTTTGCCAACGGGAACGGAGAGGAGGCGGCCGGTGGTTTTGGCTTCGTCCCCTTCTTTGATGTGAAGGCTGTCCCCCAGGAGAATGACGCCGACTTCGGTTTCCTCCAGATTGAGGGCCAGACCAAAGAGGCCGCCGGGAAACTCGATCATTTCCATATACATGACCTCGCTCAGGCCTTCGACCTTGGCCACGCCATCACCGATGGAGCGGACCGTGCCGACATTCGTTTTGGTGACGGAGGTGGCGAGGCTGTTGATTTCGGATTCGAGTTCTTCGAGGATGGTGCTCATGGGAAAAGTGGGCTGGGGTGGCGGCGTTCGGTTTTCAGCAAGGGGCTAGAGGGCTTCGGATAGGTGATGGAGGCGGGCTTGCACGGAGCCGTCCCAGACATCGCTCCCGACTTGGATGCGGAGTCCCCCTAGGAGGGCTGGCTGGGTCGTGAATTCGAAGGTGAGGTCCTCTCCGTATTTGCTTTTGAGGGTGCGTTCGAGCTGGCTTTGGGTGGCGGCATCGAGGGGTTCGGCGCTTTGAATGAGGGTGTGGCGTTTGGCTTGTTCCAGTTTCACGAGACGCCCGAAGGCGCTCAGCACCATGAGGGCTCCGCGGGGATTTTTTTCCCGCACGCCCTTCATGACCTGCAAGGCTCGTTCTCCGGAAAACTTGCCATCGAGAAAGCAGAGCTGGAGGAGCTGGCGAGCGGTGCGCTGGGCGTCTTTGGAGACCTTCATGAAGGATTAGATTTCGGCGACCGCTTCCTGGTTGAGGCGATTCTTGTCCTCTTCGGTCAGGACCTTGCCAGTGACTTTGGAGGTGCTGGCGATGAGGAGGCGAGAGAAGTCCTTTTTGAGGTCGGCCATGGCTTGCTCGCGCTCGAGCCGGGTGGCTTCGCGGGCCTTTTCCACGATTTGCTGGGCTTCTCCGAGGGCGGATTCCTGCTTTTGGGTGCGGAATTTCTCGGCGGTGGCGTTGGCTTCGTCGATCATGGCCTGGGCCTTGTCGTTGGCCTCGGCCATCATCTCTTTGACCTTGTCCTCTGCCAGAGAGAGCTGGTCCTTCATTTTGGCGGCGTTGGCCTCGGCTTCTTCGATGGTGCGGCGCCGGGCTTCCAGTTGGGCCACAATGGGGCCAAAAGCGAGCTTCTTCAGGATGAAGAAGACCAGTAGGAAGCAAAGGAATTGCGCGATGAGCGCAGGAAAGTTGAATCCGAGCAGCCCCGAGCCTTCCGGAGGAGCGGCAGCTGCGATGAGGGCCAAGGAACTGATCATGAGGAAGCGGTAGGTAAGAAAAGCGGAGTGGCCACTGGCCGGTCCGGCCAGCGACCACGCCGATGGGGAATTACTTGATGAACGCAAGGACGAGCGCGTAAATCGCGATCGCCTCGGCGAGTGCCATGCCGAGAACGGCGATGGTGAGGATCTGTCCGGAAGCACCGGGATTGCGACCGGTGGCTTCGGCGGCTTTGGTGCCGATCATGCCAATGGCGATGGCAGCGGCAGCACCGCAGACAGCCATGGCGTAGTCAGCGACGCCGGCGGCGGCGAGGATCATTTCTCCAGCCATAATAGTAGTGGTTGTAGGTTCAGTGGTTTGTTTTCAGTTGTCGATCCCGCCGCCCACAGTCGTGATGCCATGGTCCCGACGGAAAGAGTGTTTTCAATGAGGCGCGCCCTCCTCGTGGTGGTCGTCATGCGTGGTGGAGAGCTGGATGTAAACAGCGCAGAGGAGGGAAAAGACGATGGCTTGAAGGAAGCCCACCAGGATTTCCAAAAAGTAGAAGGGCACCGGCACCAGGACGCGGGCGATGTAGGCCAGGGCGTTGCCCAAGCCGAGCTTGTCCCCTAATTCGGCCATGGTGTGGAGCAGGGTTTCCCCGGCGAAGATATTGCCGTAGAGGCGCAGCGAGAGCGAGAAGGGGCGGACGGAGATCGAGACAATCTCCAAGAGGCCCACAAAGAGGAAGATGGGGATGAGGGCGGTCCGAAGGATCCCGGTCAGCCCGCCCTTGGGGGCGAAGAGGTGGGCAAAAAAGCCGCCCACGCCCATTTCCTTCATGGAGATGACCAGCCACACGACCATGAAAAGCAGGGCGATGGCGAGGTTGTTGTTGATGTCGGCACCGGGCGGGCGGAGGGCCGGCTTGCCATTGAGATAGATGGTGCCGACCCCGGGAATGAGCCCCAACCAGTTGGAGACAAGGTAGAAGAGAAAGATGGTGCAGAGGAGGGGGAAGGCCTTGGGGGCGATTTTCGGGCCCACGATTCCCTCGACAAAGCTGTAAAAGCCATCCACGACCATTTCGAGCATGTTCTGGAGGGTGCCCGGCACGCGCCGCATTTTGCTGGTGGCGGCTCGGCAGACGAAGAAGAGAATGCCGCCGGCGATGAGGGTCACCACGAGAGCATTCGTGAACCAAGGGAGAACCTCAAAAAATGCCTCGGCAGTTTGGCTGACAGCGAGTGGAAGAGAAGGAGCGTGGGCGGTGGCCGGCGACATTCGTGAGGCTGTCTGAAGTGGAGCGGTTGAGGGGTCCCTTCTGAGGGTTCAGCCGGGAGGGGGGAATAGTTGTATGGGTCCCTCGACAGGCAAGCGGAATTTGCAAAAATATCGCGAGACCGCTTGATTTTCCGGGCGATTTCCCGTCAATCGGCGGTCGCTTGTTTTGGCTTGCAGCCAATGCGCTTTGAGCCATGCTTTCCGCCCCGCCCAAAGCACGGGTAGCTCAGCGGTAGAGCGACTGGTTTACACCCAGTTGGTCGGCGGTTCGATCCCGTCCCCGTGCACCATCTGGTCCGAGCGAGGGGTGGTTTGGGGAGCGCGTGATGGCCTCGGCCAGCGCTTCCTTTCTGCTAGCGGCTATTGCCAGGAGACGATGGCGTTGCGGAGTTTGCGCGGGTCGGCTTCGGGTCCCTTTTCATCGCCGAGGGCGACGGCACCCACGCCCTTCTGAAGGGCTCCACTGTCGATGCGACTTTGGATTTCAGTCAGCGGGAAGACGGTTTTGTTGATGGCTTTGTCGAAGTCCCCGTCCACGGCCACGATGTAGGGGAAGCCAAAGGGATCGAAGAGTTCGACTTGGTTTCCCGAGCTGTTCAAGACAAACCCGTCTTTGTAGTCGCCCGAGATGTCACCGGTGGCGTCTTTGCTTTCCAGGAAACGGAGGCCTTTGAAATTGATGTAACGCGTCCCATCATCGGTCCCGATGCCGGTCAGCTCGGACATGAAGCGCGCGTTGTAGCTGCCCGGGACGGCCGCGAACTCGCTTTGGGTGTTGGCGGTGTTGTAAGCGCTATCGGTGGTGGTGGTGGTGGCCCCTTGCGGATAGCGGTTGTATTCCAAGGCGAAGGATTCACAGGCCTGGGCCAAGGCATTGACTGTGGTGGTGGCAGCGGCCCGCCGGGCCTTGTTGGTGACCATTTGGTAGGCGGGGAAGGAGAGCCCGGCCAAGACGGCGATGATGGTGATGACGGTCAACAACTCGAGGAGAGTGAAGCCTGCGAGGCGGCGGGAGAGGGGAAGGGGCATAGGATGGGGGGAAGTGAACGTTTCGAACTGGCAGGCTAGTCCCTCCGCCTGCAAGAAGCAAGGGGAGAACCCGGTGGCCGAGCGAGAAGAAGAAAAAGCCCTTTTCCCACCTTTCCGAGCGCGGGGAGCCGTGGCAGGGAGGGGCTTCCATCCGTGGCTGATTCCTTAGAAACACAACTCCTCAAGCTGCTGTCTGCCCCGAGCTATCAGCCGAAGAACAAGACAGAATTGGTCGCGGCGCTCGGGCTGAAGGGGGAAGCAAGAGCGGACCTCCGGGCGGCCCTTCGCCAGTTAGAGAAACGCGGCCAGGTCCGGCGGGTCCGCAAGAGCCGCTACGCGCTTCCTTCCGAGAAGAGTTCCCAGAAAAGACCAAGCGCAGGGCGGGCGGGGAAAAGGGTCTTGGAAGGGACCTTGCAAGTGGATCGGGGAGGGATGCCCTGGTTTTTTGAGGACAATACGGGGGGGCTGCGCGGAGAGCGCTACTTTGTCAATCGCCACCACCAAGGGAGCGCGCTCCATGGCGACCGCGTGCGGATCCAGCTCCAGGAGGCGCAGGCCAAGGCTTGGCAAAAGCACCTGCCCAGCCGCGCTCGGAAGGCCGTTCAGGAGAAGCGGGGGCCGGAGGCCAAGATTCTGGAGGTGGTTGAGCGACGGAAGGGGGGGGTGGTCGGCACGCTGAGACGCTCCGGAAAGTTCTGGCGAGTGGAGGTGGAGGATTTGCGTTTTCCGCCCGTCATTGCGCTCAAGGGGCAGCCCCAGGGGGGCCAGCTGGAGCGGGCCCCACGCGAGGGCGATCAGGTGGTGGCGGTCATTCACAGTTTTCAGGGAGGCCGCAGTGTTCCCCGAGGCGAGCTGCTCCGGGTCCTGGGACGGAAGGGTGATCCCAAGCTGGACATTTTGGCCATCATCCACGGGCATGATTTGCCGCTGGAGTTTCCCGAGGAGGTCTTGGCGGCGGCGGAGTCGATCGACGAGTCGGTGGCAGGGGAGGGCGTGGCGGAGGAGCGGGAAGACTGGAGGGATCGCGTCGTGTTCACGATCGATCCCTTTGACGCGCGCGATTTCGATGATGCCATTTCGGTGGAATGGCTCCCGGAAGGGGGCTGGCGCTTGGCGGTCCACATCGCGGATGTCTCGCACTACGTGGAGCCGGGGAGCCCTATGGATCGGGAGGCGCGGCGGCGGGGCAATTCCGTCTATCTGGTGGACCGTGTTTTGCCGATGCTGCCGGAGCGGCTTTCGAATGGGATTTGCAGCCTGCGGCCGGAGGAGAATCGCCTGACCTTCGCGGCCATTCTCGATTTCGATCCCAAGGGCCGGGTGCGCAAGGCGCGCTTCAGCAAGGCGATGATCCAGAGCGCCAAGCGCTTTACCTACGAGGAGGCTTTTGCGCTTTTGCAGCCGGTTTTGGAGCAGCCGGCCGCGGCGGCCAAGCGGGCTCCGGAGGGCAGCGTGGAGAAGATGCTGTATGAGGCGTGGGCGCTGGCCAAGCGACTTCGCCGCAATCGCTTCGAGGCCGGTTCCTTGGATCTGGATATGGCGGAGGTCAAAATCGTGATCGACGACCAAGGCCTGCCGACGGAGATGCGGCGGATCGATTACGATGAGAGCCATCAGCTGATCGAGGAATTCATGCTGGCGGCCAACGAGGCGGTGGCCAAGGTGCTCAAGCAAAACAGCCGCCCAGCGCTCTACCGCATTCACGAAGATCCGGACTTCGATAAGCTGAACGAGTTCGCTGAGACGGCCCGGCTGCACGGTCACCGCATTGGCGACCCCACCAATAAGAAGGAGGTCAATCGGCTCTTGGAACAAATCAAGGGCAAGCCGGAGGAGCACAGTCTCAAGATCGCGCTTCTCAAAAGCTTGAAGCGGGCCGCCTACAGTGCGGACCCGCTCGGCCACTATGGCTTGAGCAAGGTGGACTACACCCACTTCACTTCGCCCATTCGACGGTATGCCGATCTGGTGGTCCACCGCGCCCTCCAGGCCTGGCTGCGAAAGAGCCGTGGGCAAGGGGCGCCCCGGACCCCGGGCTATCCCGAGCTTCAGGAAATCGGCGAACACATTTCGAAGACGGAGCGGATCGCGGCCGAGGCGGAAATGGACACCCGCAAGATCAAGGAGATCGAGTATCTCGAAAATTTGGCTCGCGATGCTGAATCCCCCATCTTTGAGGCGGCCATCACGGAGGTGGCTCGGATGGGGGTCTTCGTGGAGCTGAGCGATCTTTTGATCAGGGGCCTCGTCAAGCTGGAGGACTTTCCCAAGGCGCGGCGTGGGTATGCCTTTGACCCCCGGGGGCAAGCCTGGAGCAGCCGGGATCCGGAGCGAGTCCTGGCGGCTGGGGGCAAGGTGCGGGTCCGCATCGCCCGGGTGCACCGGGAGAAGCGCTTGGTCGACTTTTCGATTGTTTCCTGATGGCGAGGGACTGGGTCAGCTGGGTGAGGGCTGGTGTCGGTTTCAGGTTTCGGGCTCGAAGAAAATCAGCGCGGCGTCTGGTGTCGTGGCCTAGTCTGATGGGAAGATCAGGCGGCCGTTTTACCAGTTTCTATGGCGGAAGCTATTTTTGGGTTCCGGCGAGTTCGCGTGCGCCCGTGAAAATGCCCACGAAGTAAAAGAGGGCGCAGATCGCGAAGAGGAGGAAGAGGGCGGTCAGGAGCCAGAAGGGCGTGCCTTGGTGGGAGAGCAGCTTGGCCGCGGTATCGCTTTCCGTGCCTTCGCGCACGACAGTGGGATCGTTCGGGAGATAGACCACCTCCAGCCGCTCTCCTTTTTCGAGATCACGGAAGACTTGGAGGTCGGCCCGGTGGTCGTGAAAGCGGATTTCCACTTTGCTGGCCAGTCGGCGGTCGCGGAGAAATTCGCGAGCGTTGGAGACCCGGGCCTGGGCCTGCACTCCTTCTTGCGCCAGCCGATAACTGTCCTGGAAGGAGGGCAGGACGAACCAGGCGCTGGCGGCCGCCAGGGTGCTGAAGGCCAGGCAGATGAGGAAGCATTTGAGACGCCGTCCCGCGCCGGTGTCTCCCAGGGAGAGCGCCAGCAGGTAGACTCCGCCGAAAAGGCTGATGGCGATGCCGACCTTTTCGTGGACCGGGAGCACTTCGGAGACTTCGTAGGCATCCCGGTAACAAGCGATCCCCACGGCGATGAGGCCGAGGGCCACGACCCAGGCTTGGATGGCTTTGATGGGGAGGCGCAACTGCCCCATTCATCCGAACTCGGGCCCGCTTGACAAGTTTCTTCTCGCTTTCGAGGAAAAAACTCACCCGAGGACGGGGGCGCAAAGACACCGGCTCCCCTCCATTCTACCAGTGAATTCTGGAGCCTGGTATTAGCGGACGTCCAGGGGAGGGCGTTTCCCGACCACCAGGACCAAGGTCTTGGCCTGGCCATTGCGCGAGATTTGCACGGGGACGCTCTCTCCTGGGCTGGCTTCGGCGGCCAGGCGACGCAGTTGGGAAAGCCGTTCGATTTCCTCGCCTCCGAAAGCGGTCACGAGATCGCCTGGGCGGAGTCCGGCGCGGGCGGCCGGGGTGCCTTCGACTACTTGCGCGATCACGACTTCGCCTTCGGGGAGGCCGCTTTCCCGGGAGAGGGCCTTGGTGACTTCTGCCAGCTGCACGCCCATGTAGCCGCGGGTGACCGAGCCTTGGTCGATCAGTTGGCTGGCGACTTCGAGGGCGTCGTTGGCGGGGATGGCGAAGCCGATGCCGACGTTGCCACCGCTGCGCGAGAAGATGGCGGTGTTGATGCCGACGACCCGGCCCTTGTTATCGATGAGCGCCCCGCCGGAGTTCCCGGGGTTGATGGAGGCATCCGTCTGGATGAAATCTTCATAGCCGGTGATGTCGAGATCGGTCCGGCCCAGGCTGCTGACGATGCCGGAGGTGACACTCTGGGTCAGACCGAAAGGCGAGCCGATGGCGAGCACGAAATCGCCCACTTTCAGCTGGTCGCTATTTCCGAAAACGGAAGCGGGAAGGTTTTCAGCTTCGATTTTGATGACCGCGATGTCGGTCGCGCGATCGGAACCGACCACTTCAGCGAAGTAGGCCTCATCCCGCCCTTCTACGGTGACCTCCAGCTTGTCCCCCCCGCGGATGACGTGGGCATTGGTCAGAATGTAGCCATCGGTCGTCAGGATCACCCCGGAACCCAAGCCTTGCGGCACCGGAATCTGCTCCACCGAGCGCTCTCCTCTCTGCGGGCTGCCGAAGAAACGGCGCAAAAGCATTTCCTCTTGGGAGGTGGAACTCCGCTCGACAATGCGGGAGGAGGCGATGCTCACGACGGTGGGCGAGGTCTTTTCCACGATGTTGGCGTAGCCCGAGTTGGGGCCGACGCGGTCGGGCGGGGTGTCCTGGATGGCGACCCGCTCGAGGACACTTTCAGCGGAGAGGCCAAGCGGCAGCCAGAGCGTGGCAAGGAGGAGAGCGAGACGGGTCATAGTGGAAGATGGGTTGCTTGCAAGAGGCGACGAAAGAGGGCCCCTTTGTCTTCAACGCGTTGTCATGAGTTCTTGACGCAAATTGATCGCGAGCTGGACCAGGGGGGTGACTTCCTGGCCGGCATCGCCCGGGAAGGTGTGTCGTCGCAAGGTCACTTCCGGGGGCATGGTCGAGGGTGGCGAGCGTTCCCCCAGGTAATGCAGGTGCTGCCAAAGAGGCAAGTCTTCCCGCCGGCGGATGAGGGCGTCCACTCGGGCGAGTTCTTCGTCATCGGCTAAGAACGCCAGGTAGACGGTGCGCGGGGGAATGGGTCCGGCCAAGCTGTGGGCGGTTTCCAGGAGCAAGGTGACACTGGCCGCGTCGGAGAGGAGGTCTTGGCCGGGGGGATTATCGAAAGCGACCGAGACCAGGATGGCCCCAGCGGTTTGTTTCTCCCCCGGGATGACCAGAAGAAGGGAGGCGAGTTCCTCATCCACGGCGATCTTTTCCGGCTGGTAGTCCATGTTGCCGAACCCGACTGACCCTTCGAGAAAGCGCTGGGTCCGCAAGAGCCGTTGGCGGGCTTCGGCATCGCCCAGGTGACGATTGCCGAGTAGGGGGCCGTGGAGCTTGTCGAGATAGTCTTCCGTGGAGTCGCTATCCGGGAGCTTGGAGACATCCTGTCCGCTGACCCGGTAGCCGGGGATTTCTTGTTCGCTCGGCTGGGTAGCCTGGTAGGCCGTGTAGGCCACCGAGAGGATGATGCCCAAGGGCAGCAACATCAGCAAGAGTGGCAGGAGCGGCTTTTTCTTCTTCATGCGAGCAGGTCGGCGATGGCTTCGGCGGCTCGTTCGTGGGTCCCGCCGAGGCCGAGCTGCTTGGTCAGTTGGTGGAATTCCCGTTGGAGGGTGCGACGGCTTTCCGCGTTGTCGAGGAGCCGCTTGAGCTCGCCCGCGATCTTTTCGCCCCGAGCGTTCCCCTGGAGCAATTCTTTTACGAGAGGTCGATCTGCCAAGATGTTCACGATCCCGAGGTAAGGGATGCGCACCAGCATTCGACCCGCCGAGTAGGTCAAGGGCGCCACTTTGTAGACGAGACAGTAGGGCAGGCCCAGGAAGGCGGCTTCGAGGGTGGCGGTGCCGGAGGCTACGGCGGCCACTTGACAGCGGCGCATGAGGCGACGGGATTCGCCCCTCTGGATGGTGGTGCAGCGAAGTGCGTCGGGAAAGGCCCGCAGACGCTCCTGGATGAGTTTCTCCAGGCCCTCATTGGCGGCCGAGACCACAAAGCGGTAGGAGAGATCGATGTCGTTCAGGAGGGTGATCGCTTGCAGCATTTCGGGGAGCAGGGCCTCGACTTCGCGCTCACGGCTACCGGGAAAGAGCCCGATCAGTCCCGGCTCCCGCTCGATCTCTTGGGCGCGGACTTCGGCCAGTTCGTCCACCAGAGGGTGGCCCACAAACTCGGTTGGGAGACCGGAGGCTTGGTAGAGGGCTTTCTCGAAGGGAAAGATGCAGAGCATGAGGTCGAGCGTCCGAGCCATGGCCGGGATGCGCCCGCGATTCCAGGCCCAGACCTGAGGACTGATGTAGAAGATGATTTTGCCGGGGAAGTTCTTTTTCCGTAGGGCGCGGGCCAGGCGGAGGTTGAATCCCGGGTAGTCGATGAGAATGACGGCCTCCGGCGGCTCGGCCATGAGGCGCGCCACGGTTTCCCGAAAGCGTTGCTTAAACCAAGGATACTTTTTGAGGACCTCCCAGAGCCCGAGCACGGCCGCCTCTTCCAGCCAGTCGTGAAAGTCCGGGTGGGGAGCGTGGGCCTTCATGGCGGGCCCGCCCAGGCCTTTCCATGCGATCGGGCCGCAGCGCCGACGGAGGGCCTCCATCAACTCCACGCCATGGGTATCGCCGCTGGCTTCCCCGGCTACCAGGAAGAGCGTCATGAGGCAGTGGCCGTCTGCGCTTCGATCAAGCGCGTGACCTCGAGCGCCAGTTCCAAGGCGGCCATGCCTTGGTGCCCGGAGACTTTCGGTTGGGTCCCGGTGGCCACGCTTTCGGCGAAGGAGCGCAGTTCCCGCTTGAGAGGTTCGTCTTTTTCGACCGCCACTTCTTCCCGGGAAATCTCGAGACCCTCCCGACGGAAGATGTGTCCGGTCTGCTCTTGGTAGTCGAGCGAGAGGTAGGCGTTTTCCTGGAAGACGCGGATCTTGCGGAGCTTCTCGGGCGAGATGCGGCTGGCGGTGATGTTGGCGACGCAGCCGTTCTCGAAGCGGAGGCGGGCGTTGGCGATGTCCTCCCGTTTGGTGAGCACGGGCACGCCCACCGCGTCGATGCTGGCGACCTTCGAGCGGACGAGGTGGAGGATGATCTCGAGGTCGTGGATCATGAGGTCGAGGACGACCCCGATATCGAGGGAGCGCTTCGGGAAGGGGCTCAGACGATGGGCCTCGATGAAGCGGGGGTGATCGAGATGCGCTTCGAGTTCTTGCAAGACGGGATTGAATCGCTCGATGTGGCCCACTTGCAGGGTGAGGCGTTTTTCATTGGCTAGGTCGACGAGTGCGCGGGCTTCTTCCAGAGAGTTGGCGATCGGTTTCTCGACCAAGACATGCTTGCCAGCTCGCAGGAGGGTCTCCCCCACTTCCCGGTGGTAGGCGGTGGGCACGGCCACGGAGACGCCGTCGGAAGCGGCCATCACTTCATCCAGGGAAGAGAAGGTGCGGGCCCCGAAAGCGTTGGCGATTTCCCGGGCGCGGTCAGGGTCGGCATCATAAATCCCGCTCAGTTCCGCGTTCTCGAGCTCGGCCACGACGCGGGCGTGGTTTTGGCCGATCGAGCCGACGCCGACGACGGCCAGGCGAGCCAAGGGGGGAGGGGAGGTAGTCACGGGAGGAGTGGTCGTCGGGGCGGGCGCAGTTTCAAGCCTCAAGTCTCGGGATTTGCCGCCTCGGCAGCCAGCCCCAGGAGGGAAATCCGGTGCTTCTCGGCCAACTCCCGCACTTCCTCGGGCGCCAGCACCAAGGTCTTGCCCGCTTCCACTGCGATGGCCTGGAGTCCGGCTTCCGCTGCGCTCTCGAGGGTGGCGGGGCCGATCACGGGGACGTCAAAGCGGAGATCTTGCTGGGGTTTGGAGACTTTCACGAGGAGGGCTTTTCCACGCCCGAGCGCGCCCCCGCGCTCGATGCAGGCGTTGGTGCCTTCGAAGGCCTCCACGGCCAGGACCGTGCCGTGGCGGACGATGACGCTCTGGCCGATGTCGAGACGCGAGGTTTCCTTGGCGATTTCCCAACCAAAGTGCGCGTCCTCCCACAGGCGAGCCTTGGGCGTCGGGCCCGCCAGATGGCCCTCCGAGGCCAGCTGCTCCTCGAGAAAGGTGGTGGCCAGCAGGAGATGGATTCCTTCCTTGGCCAGCTCCTCCGCGATGGCGCCAAAGAGCGATTCGGCATTGCGCTGCCGAGTTCGCGCCAGGAGCAAAAGCGTCCGCATGTCCGGGCGAAGATCGAAGAGATGGCGGGGCGCGATCTGCCCCACCATGACGGCTTGGCTGACTCCCTCCCTCTGGAAAAAACGAATCATCTTGGTCAGCTGGCCGACCCGAAACCACGCGAGAGCGTCTACGGCCTGGGCCCACTCCGGCTCGGTCTCCCCTTCGAAGGCCGCCACCACCAGCTTCGAGACCCCGGCCCGGCCAGCGGCCGCGGCGAAGGTGGCTGGGTAAAGGCCGTTGCCGGAGATCAGGCCGAGGGGCTGGGTCACATCCACAGGGGGAGCCATGCCTTCATCTAAGCGGGCAAACCCCGCTTTGCCAAGTGGGGAGGCGAGAGGGCTTAGACTACGGGAGCTTTGCGAATGATCAGCCGCTCAGACACTCAAAGACGGCAGCCCATTTTCTTCTGGCTCCGAGTCCTTGGGCGGGAGTTTCGCCAACTTGCTCCAGTAGTTCATGACGTCCCGGATGAGGGCCACGAACTCCTGGAAATCGGCCGGTTTCACCAGGTAGGAGCTGCAGCGATGTTGATACATATGGGAGACATCCTCGGAGGCCGCTGAGGTGGTGAGAATGAGAACCGGGAGGTGCCGTAACTGGTCGTCGAGACTGATTTCGCGCATCACTTCCCGACCGGTCATGATGGGCATGTTGATATCCAGCAGGACGAGATCGGGACGAACGGCCTCGCGATAGGGTTCCTGCTGCCGGAGGTAGGCCATGCATTCTTGGCCGTTTTCGAGGTGAATGGTCTCTGCTTGGACCCCGGCTTTCTGGAGGCACTTTCGGGTGATGGTGACATCGTGGATGTTGTCATCCACCAGCAAGATGGTGAGAGGCCTCTTCATAAATCTACTCGGTCAGGGCCAAGGCTCCCGAGAGCCCGGCGAGTGACTCGGGGGGTGGAGTGAGATAGCAAGGAAGCGGGTTCGTTTTCGATAGGATCGACTACTAGGGAAGGTAGCAAAATCCCATTGAGAAGGCGAGAAGTTTTCTCGCTCTTTAAAGGTTGCCATGGCAGCACCTCGTCTGTGCTAGTGCCTTGCCATCAGATGCGCCGCTAGATTTGATTGCAGGGTTTCGAGAGTAGTCGACGAGACGTTTCCGAGATGTCTCCTCATTCTTGTCAGTTGAATGGAGGAGACGAAACTGAGCCGCACCACGGATGTCGCTTTCAATCCGGTGCTCGAGAAATCCGCGTCGTCCTCTCCAAGGACGACATCGAAGTCTTCTTCCGCCTGGCGGATTTGAGTGCTGATGCCACAGACCAAAAAATCGCCGAAACCCGGCAACTCCCTGAGAATTAGAACCGGTCTTGCTTTTGAGTTTCCGTCAGCTTGGGGAAGCTCCGCGACGACGATATCCCCCTCCGAAATCATCAGGTCGAGGGAATGGGCGTTCCAGCTTCGGAGTAATCTGGCTCGTCGTCGCTGTAGACCTCTTCCAGCAGGGACGCAGATCCAGTCAGGAACTCGTCCCGCTCGGAGGATTCGAGGATCTCCAAGACGACAACGCTGCCTACGGAGCCCTTGAGGGGTTGTTTCAGTTTAAGGTGAGTCGGATCCTCGATTTCTGCTTCGACTCTCATAGAAGAAGCTACCCTCCTGAGACCGGCGTAGCAATGTAAGAATTTTCTGCGCGACCGTCTGCGAATTGGGCCAAAAGTTCCATTCCGGTGTCAAATATTTTGGCGCAACCCGGGAGGGAATCCGGGCCGAAAGCGGCCGGGACTTCCCTGAGGCGCGTAGGCGGAGGGATGGCGGAAAAGAAACACCGACGCGTGCTGGTTTGGCTGAGGCGGGAGCTGAGAGTGATCGATAACCCAGCCCTTTACCACGCCGCGCAGGCGGCGGCCGAGGTTTTGGTGGTGTATGTGGTGAGTTCTTGGAAGGGCCAGCACCGGTGGACGGGTCCCAATCGGCAGGACTTCCTCTGTGAGAACCTCAAGGCTTTGCAAGGAAACATCGAAAGCCTCGGCGGGCAGATGGTTTTCCGTCAGGGGCGAGCCCATGAGGTGCTGGCCCAGCTGGCTGGGGCCATCCAAGCGGAGGCCGTCTACGCGAACGCCGCGCCCGACCCTTTCGGCCGGGAAGAAGAAAGGAAGGTCGCGAGCTCGTGCCAAAGCCAAGGCCTTCTCTTCGAGCAATTTTCCTCGGTCGTCCTTCACGGGCCCACCGAAGTGCTGAAGGGGGATGGCGATCCCTACCGCGTTTTCACGCCCTACTCGCGGAGCTGGTTTGCCCTGCCCAAGGCCGAGCCTCTCCCCAAGCCACGCTCGCTGCGGGCTCCCTCGGGCGTGCCTTCCGGGGAGGTCCCGAGCTTGGCCACTTGGGGACTCCGGCGGGAGATTCCCTTGCCGGTCGCAGCGGGCGAGAAGGCCGCTCGCAAGCGGATGCGCCACGCGGTGGACCAGCTCATTCCGGGCTACCAGAAGACGCGCAATACGCCCTTTGGCCAGACGACTTCACGATTGAGCCAGGATCTGCGCTTTGGGCTTCTTTCGGTGCGGGAGCTTTACCAGCGGGTGGCGGCGGCGGCTGATGCGGCGGGAGAGAAGGGCGCCCGGGAGGGTTGCCACACCTACCTGACGGAGCTGGCGTGGCGGGAGTTCTACATGGCCATCCTTCACCATTACCCGCAGGTCTTGGAAGAGGATTTCAATTCGCAGTGGGCCGATCTCGTTTGGGAGGAGGGCCGGGGTGAGGCTTGGGAACGGTGGTGTCAGGGAGAGACGGGCTTCCCCATTGTGGATGCCGCCATGCGGGAACTCCGTGGGAGCGGCTTCATGCACAATCGTTGTCGCATGATCACCGCCATGTTTTTGACGAAGGACCTGCACATTCACTGGCGGGCGGGGGAGAGCTATTTCATGCAAAAGCTCCTCGATGGGGAAATCGCCAGCAACAATGGAGGCTGGCAGTGGAGTGCGGGCACGGGCGCGGATGCCGCGCCCTACTTTCGCATCCAAAACCCGTGGTCGCAGAGCGAGCGCTATGATTCCCAGGGCGAATACATCAAGCAATGGGTTCCGGAGTTGCGCGATGTGGCTCCCAAGAAATTGCACCAAGTGCCGGAGGCGCCTTTGGCCAAGGGCTACCCGCTCCCGATGGTCGACCACAAGAGCGAGCGCGAGGAGACGCTGCGTCGCTTCAAGCGCGTCAAGGAGGCCACGGCTTCAACGAAATAGCCCGAGCCGTTTGCGGAGCCCTTTCCCTCGAGTGGCTTCGGTTTCTCCCCACTCCTGCCCGGCCAACCCGGCGCCGCCGCTTTCGAATTCTTGGATGACAATGCCCTCCGAATTGACCACGCGGACGAGCAGACCGAGCAATTCGTCCGCGCTTTCATTGCGGGCCCCGGCTTCCATGGAGCGGAGGGTGAAGGGAGCGGTCTGAAAGGCGAGGCCTCTCCGGGAACCGAGGGCGGTCGCTTGCTCGTGCTCCCCCTCGGTGCGCTTGATGGCCAAGCTGCGCACGCCGCGCAGACTGCCAGGCCGCACCAGGATTTGGTATTCTACGGTGAAGCCGGGGACCTCCTCGTGGCCCTGGTTTTGGATCGCGATGTCGTAGGCGAATTCTTTGACCTCGCTTTCGAAGAAGCCGCTCGTGTCCCGGTGGAGGGTGTCGAGTTTGACCTTTTGGGCTTTGATCGAGAGCTTGTAGTCAATTTGCGCCGGGGTGACCGCCATCCATTCTCGGATGTGGTCCTGGTCCGCCTCGGAAAAGAGATCCAGCCCGACCTCAACCAGCTCCCCGTTTTCCAGGCGAAGACGAAGCGACTCCCCATCCCCGCGGTGGGAGACGAGGGCTGCTTGCAGGGATTTGCCTTCTTGGTTGCGGAAGGTGCGAAGTTCTTCCGCAAAGGTCGGCAGGGCGGAGACGAGGAGGAGGGCAAGGAGAAGTGGGTGCTTCATGAAGAAGCAAACCGGCCCGACTGCGAAAGGTTG
Source organism: Verrucomicrobiota bacterium (assembly GCA_039027815.1). Taxonomy (NCBI): domain Bacteria; kingdom Pseudomonadati; phylum Verrucomicrobiota; species Verrucomicrobiota bacterium. Next base: position 32,027 of record JBCCJK010000015.1, on the reverse strand, counting down.
CGCAAGAGAAAGAGAAATAGTAGGGCGGGAGAAACGAGCTAATACCAAGCTCCAGAATTCACAGGTAGAATGGAGGGGAGGTGTTGTGTGGAAGAGACGCTGAAGCGCGGGGAAGGAAGAGCCGGAGTCTTTTGAGCCAGCCCTGCGTTGCTCCTCGGTTACGGTGCCTGCACCGCGCCCTCGTCGCGCCTTGGTCTGGCCCGAAATCCACTCGGCCATTCTACCAGCCAATTCTCCAGCTTGGTATTACGACTGCTTTTTCTCGGCCTCGGCATCCCAGGAGGTGCTCTGGAAGCCGGCGTGTCCTTGGCGGAACTCTTGGATGAGGACGCGCTGCTGGTCGAGCACCCGCACCAGGATGCCATCGATCTGATCTCGCCCCCGGACCATGCCGTCGTAGATGGATTCTTCGATCTCAATGGTCTTGGTGAACAACTGCACGCTTCTTCGGGAATCGATTTTTTGATCGAAGGTTTTTTGGCCGAAGACGATCGTCACGCTAGGGATTTTGGAGCTGGTGCCGACGGTGGCGTCGGTGTAGAAGACCTGATATTGCACGGTGGGGCCCGGGACGGCCTGCCGCGCCCGGTTGGTGACGGTGATTTCGTATTTCACGAATTCTTTCTTGTAGTCGATGTAACTGCCGCGATTTCGCATGGTTTGGCCGGCCTTCTGTTTGATCATTTCGCTGTCGAAGTCGTAGTCGATCTTAGCCGGGTTGATGGCGATCCAGCTCTCGATGAAGCGCTGATCAGATTCGCTGAAGAGGGACACTTTGACATCGGCCTCCGCGCCGTTGCCCATCAGGATGCGGACGGTTTCGCCATCCCCGGGATGGGAGAGCAATTTGGCTTGGATGGCTTGGCCGGCGGCATTGCGAAATTCCCGGAAGCCCTCCTCGGCCAGCAGGCCGAGCGGCAGAACCATCCAACTTAGCAGGCAGCAAAGGGTTCTCATCGTTTTCATCCTGGCGTCACCTTTCGGGGACTCTACTTAGAAAGGAAGAAGAAATCACCCTCTTTCCTGGAAAGACTTTGTCAGGCCGGCCGTGGACGAAGTCGGGCCAGATCGTGCAGGAGAAGGGCGGCGGTGGTGGCGATATTGAGTGACTCCATGGCGTGGGTCATGGGCAGGCGCAGCCGGAGGTCAGCGAGGGCCAAGAATTCCTGGGGAAGTCCCTCTCCTTCGTTCCCGAAGAGCAGGAGGAGTGGGGAAGCGGCCACTGGGGATAGCAGGGAGTCGCTCCACTCTTGGGCGTCGGGGCGAAGATCGGTCGCGAGGAGTCGATGAGTGGTCCGCAGTTCGGTGAGTTCCTGGAAGAGCCGGGGAGTGGAACGAATGGGCAGGCGGCAGAAGGCGGTGGCCGAGGCCCGAATGGCGGGGGGCGAGTAGGGATCGGCCCCTTCCTCGCTCAGGAGAATCTGGTCCGCCCCGAGGGCGGCGGCGTTCCGGAGGAGGGCGCCCAGATTGCGCGCGTCCGCGAGCTGGTGGGCCACCACGATCAGGCGGGGAGGGGGTGTGGGCAGGGCGCGTGGCTGGGGACGCGGGGCCAGGGCCCAGACGCCGCGGTGAAAGCGGATGCCGGTTTCGGCTTGGGCGGCGGATTTGGAGAGCCGCTGGCGGGGGAGGGCCGCGGGGAGGGCGGCCTCCAGGTCCCGGTGGGAGTCATTCTGAAAGATGACCTCCGAGAGCGGGAAGCCGTGGGCCAGGGCGGCTTCGATATTGTGACGCCCTTCGATCCGCAGTAGCTCCCCCATGGAGTTCCCTCCGGCGGGGCTCAGAAGGGGGCGCCATCGGTGGGCAGGATCTGCTCCACGATGTCTTCAATGCCTTCGGCCGCGAAATCACTCCCGGGATAGATTTTGCGGGCTTCAAAGAAGTGGGCCAGGGCGGAGCCGAAGAGACCTTCGCGACCTTGCTCCGCCTCCGCTTGCAGTTCCCGACCGGTTTCGATGGCGTCCACGAAATTGACAGCTTGGCGGGAGAGCTCGGCTGTCTGGCGGGCTAGGAAGGGGTCGTCGTAGTATTTGGTGCGGGCCTTTTCGGCGGTTTCCCAAGCGCCGTAGGGATCGCCCGCCTGGACTTGGGCCTCGGCCATGCGGAGGGCGCCTTCGATTTCCTGGTAGCTTTCCATGAGCTTCTGAAGTTCGGCGAGGCGTTCCGAGTCCTCGCTGAGCGCGGCCGCGAACTCGGGGAAGCGCTCTTTGATCTGGCGGTAGTTGCCTTCGCTCCGCAGCCGGTCGAAGTCATTGACTGCCTGAGCCAGGTTGCCGCCGGTCGTTTCCACCGTCTCCAGGAAGGTGCCGAGCTTGGGGTTGCGAGGCCAAATCTCGGCTGCCTCCCGCACTTTGGCGGTGGCTGTTTCCCGATTGCCCTCTTGGAAAGCCAGCTTGGCTTCCAGCAGGTTCATGTCGCTGGCGGCGGTGAAGCCGGTGATGGCGGCCACGGCTTGGGTGCTGTCGAAGTCCGAGGCCACGCTTTCCATCTCTTTCACGAGTTGTTCGGCCAGGGTGTAGTCTTTGACCTGGAGGGCACTGAGCAATTTGTTCGAGCTTTGCACGAAGGCCAGCACTCGGCGTTTTTTCTCGCGAGGGAGGGTTTTGACCGGGACGAGGAATTCGCCCACGGCGTAGGCCTCCGCCAAGCGTTCGGAGGCGGAGTTCATTTCGCCCTGCTGCACGAGATACTGGAAGGCTTCGATGCCTTGCTTGACGTCGTGGATGGCTTCGTTGGCGAAGGTGTCGAGGGTGGAGACGCTGGGATCGCCTCCGAGGCCTTCGCTGAAGAAGCGGCTGACATCGGAACCGTTTTTGAGCTGGAGCTTGCCGTCCCCATCGGTGAAGAGCTGGCGGTAGAAACGGGCCGCCATGAGGACGTGCTGGAAGCGCCGCTGCATGAAGAGCTGGGCCATGAGGACGTGGTATTCCACTTTGGCTTTCAGGAGAGCGGCTTCGCCTTTGGTTTGGTAGGCGCCGCGGAGGGCTTCGATTTCGATGAGCCGTTGGGCGTAGCCTTGGTAGACGAGCGAGGAGTTTTGGATCTCTTTGCGAGCTTCTTGGCGGCCCCCTCCTTGTTGGGTGCCGGCCTCGCTCATTTCGGTGATGGAGGGGTCGGAATGGATGTCGGCGTTGCGGCGGACGCGGTCGCGCTCGGCGGCCAGGTCGGTCAGGAAGTCATCGATCTCCCCGGCGTTCCGCTTGGAGAGAACGACGCCGTAGATGGCGCTCCCGAGCGAGTTACAGAGGTTGGCGTCCCCGGGGTAGGTGGAGGCGGTCGGCAGGAGAGCCAGCGCTTTGCGCAGGCCATCGCCCTCCCGGTAGTAGGGGGAGAGGAAGTGGAGGATTTTTTGGATGGTGGCGTGGTAGTCGGTGGCGGCTTCGCCCGACTGGGGGGGCTCATTGAGGTATTTCTCAAAGCGCGCCCGCATGAGGCGATTGTTGTCCGCTCTCCAAGTGCGGCCGTCGAAGGAGAGCAAGTCCTGGGTGGGATCGAAGGAGGGGATTTCCTGCCCAAAGATGGATTTGGCGGGCTCTTTCTCTGGCTGCTGGTTGATGATGGTGGTGTTGGAAGGGCCGCTGTTCCCATTGCTGGCTGGGCTGGGCTCCGGGGGCGTGTAGACCTGGGCGGAGGCGAGGCTGGCGGTCGCCAAGAAGAGAAGTACAAGTTTCATGGGGAGTGGGGTGGGCCTGAAGGGGCACGAGGGGTAGTGGTAGTCTAACTCTTTTCGATGGCTTCGGCGATGGCAATTCCGCGGCGGTCTATCTGGACTTTGAAAACGAAGGATTGGCCTTTTTCGATGACTTCGGTATTCCCCAGCTCCGCGGGGATGAGCACCGGGATGGGAAGGCCGCTTTCGGATTCCACGCTCAAGAGTTCGCCGGTCAGTTCGTCCCAAGCGACTTTTTCCGCGACCGTCCCGGAGAGCCGATAGGTATTTCCGCGCAAGCTCTGGGAATTGGCGGAAAAGCTGACGCTGTCTAATTCGGTCAAGTTGGGATCGCTCGCGATGGCGCCGCCGGTGTCTTTGACCAGAACGAAGTAGCCAGCCAAGACCGCCGCCACGGTCACGAGGAAGACGCCCAGGATGGGTGCGAGGGGGGCGGAGGATTTCTTTTTGCGACGGGGCATGAGTCAGGGGGGATGGGGAGAGAAAACTTCAGTTCCACTGCTCTTTTTTGCAACCGACATATGCCAGCAAGAGCCCGGCGAGAACGTGGAGACCGAGAACGAAGGCGCAGAGGGAAAAATCGCTCAACCCTGAGGGCACGGCCTGCTTGACAGCGAAGTATTCTCCGGGGTTGAGCGCTTGGATGCTGCCGGACCAACTCCAGTAGGCCGAGATGAAGGGGTGGGCGAATTTCTCGATCGTTTCCGGGAGCGCGAGCACGGCGCCCGAGAGGGGCAATTGGAAGCCGACGAGGTAGACGGAGAGGAGCGAGGCCTGCTCGGGCGATCTCATGAGGGCGGAGATGCCGAGGCAGATGGCGGTCATGCCTCCGGTCACCAAGACCAGCAGGAGGGCGTGATCGAGAAACTCTCCCGGGAAGCTCCAGAAAAATTGCACGTAGCAGGCCATCCAGAGGGATTGGGCCAGAACGAGCAAGCTGAGGAAGGCGATCTTGGAGCTGAGGTAAGCGGCGGGTCGGAGGCCGCCCAGCCGTTCTTTTTCGTAAATTTGGCGCTCGGCTACGATTTCGCGGGCCGAGTTGTTCGATCCCATGAGGGTGAGCAAGACGACCTGAAACATGATGAGGCCCGAGATGACGCCGCCAGTGCGGACGTTGCTGGTGTTGACGGCGAGGTCCCGCTGGAACTCGGCCGCGCTGGCGGGGATGGAGTCGGACAGCTTGCGGATGGGGTCTTGGGCTTGGTCCACGAAGAGGGTCACCAGGATGGGGAACCCGATCAGGATGGCGGCGTGCAGAAGGAGTTGCGTGCGGTCCCGCAGGAAGATCCGTCCCCTTCGCGCCAAGACGACCCAGAATTGCCGGAGAAAACCGGGGAGACGTCGACCGGAAGAGGGCTCCTCCGGGTCTTCCGGCTGGCCCGCGGTGGAGGCTTTGCCGTCTGGGAACATCCTTTCGTAGTAGGGCGCCCGGTGGCGCATCCAGGAGCGTTGCCAGTTGTCCGGCTCGCGTTTCGAGAGCGCGGGGTAGACGTCCTCCGGGGTCTCGACCGAGAAGTAGTGGAGGAGGGCATCGGGGGGGCCGTGGTAGGCGGCCCGGCCTTGGAAGAGCACCAGGACAGAGTCGTAGAGGTCCAGGTTGGCCAGGCTGTGGGTCACGCTGATGACGACGCGATGGTCCTCCTGGGCGATTTGGTGGAGGAGCTGCACGATCTCGGCCTCGGACTTGGGGTCGAGGCCGCTGGTGACCTCATCGCAAAGGAGCAAGGCGGGGTCGCTCACCAGCTCCATGGCGAGGCCCAGTCGGCGCTTCTGCCCGCCGGAGAGGATGGCGACTGGTCGATCGGCGATTTCCTCCAGGCCGACCTTTTTGAGCACTTCATCCACGATTTCCCAGACCCCGCTCGCCCGCTTGGGCCTGACCCGGAGACGGACCGCGTTCTCGATGTTTTCCTCTACCGTGAGATGGTCGTAGGCGATGCTGAACTGGGGGACGTAGCCGAGATCGGCCGGTTCGAGGTCGCCATCGACGGCCAAGTCCCGCCCTTGCCAGAGGATTTGGCCCTCGGTCTCGGCGTGCAAGCCGGCGATCAATTTGAGGAGGGTGGTTTTGCCGCAGCCAGAGGGACCGACGATGGCCATGAAGTGGCCGCCGGTGACCTTGAGGTGGATGTCTTGCAGGAGGGAAAGCGGTTCTTTTCTGCGCGGGAGAGAGAACCCGATGTTTTGAAGTTCGAGCACGGGGGGTGGGGGACGGGGGGGAACGGGTAAGGCCTATTCTGCTAAAAACTCCGCAGATGGGCCAGGGTTTCGGGTTTTCTGGACGAATATCCTCTTTGGGAGGCTTGTCATCGGGCAATAGCCCCTTTTAGTCTGGCCCATGAGCCGAAGAACTCGCAAAAGGCGCAGGAAGAGTGGGGGCGCTCGTTGGTGGGGTCTCTTCGGGCTGCTGGTGCTCGGGTTGGCTTTGGGAGGGTTCCTCGGGGGCTATCTTTGGCTGCAAGGCTATTTGCGGGGCGATGAGTTTCGGCGGCTCTTGGAGCGAGAAATCGGCAAGCCGACGCGATCCAAGGCCCAGTTGTCTCCGCTGACTTGGCAGGGCAATTCCCAGATTTCAGCCGATGAGCTTTTTTTAGAAGGCAAAGAGGGGGCGGTCTTTAGCCGTCTTCGGCTGAAACAAGTGCGGGCCGTGATGGATCTGGGGGCGGTGCGAGAGGGCTTCTGGAAGTTGGATTCTTTGGACACTTCGCTGGCTGAGTTGGATTTCTCCCCGGAGCGCTTGCCCCAGGAAGCTCGGCCTTCGTCCGCGAGCACCAAGGTGGCCTCGTCTCCCGCCTGGTATCAGCGTTTTCTGCCGAGCGAGTTCGTCTTCGAGCGCTTTTCGGCCGAGCGCTTCCGCCTCGTTTTCCCGACGGCGGACGATCTTTGGCTCCTGGAGGAGGGGCGCTTGCTGCTCAGGCCCTCGCCCGTGGCACCTCGGGCTCAAGAGCTGAGTGTGGTGGGAGGGAAGGTGCGGGGTCCCGGGCTGAGGCCTTGGCAACTGGAGAGCGCCAAGCTGCAACTTTCGCCCGACTCGCTCCTGCTGCTGGCCTCCTCGCTCCGAGCCTACGGAGGCGATTGGGAAATGACGGGGGAGCTGGAGTGGGGGGATCCGGCTTCGCTCGAACTTTTCGGCGATTTCAAGAATCTCCCGGTTGGGGAGGTCATTCCAGAGGATTGGAAGCAGCGCTTGTCGGGCACGCTGGCGGGGGAGTTCCGACTCCGCCGGACGCTGGCCGCCGATCGCTTAAGCAGTTATCGCGGGCAGATCGAGCTGCGGGATGGGGTGCTGACGGCCTTGCCGATTCTCGATCAGATCGCTTCCTACACCCGGGTGGAGCAGTTTCGCCGACTGACCCTGGATGAGGCGAGCTGCCGCTTTGTGCAACAGGGGCGAGCCCTGCGGATGGACGATATTGTTTTGAGTCACCAAGGCCTTTTTCGCCTGACGGGTCGCTTGGATGTGGTGGATCGGAATTTGACCGGCCTTTTCCGCCTCGGGGTCACGCCGGGGACCTTGTCCAATATTCCAGGGGCCGAGGCCAAGGTTTTCACGCAGGAGGAAGGGGGCTATCGCTGGACGGACATTGCGGTTTCCGGGACGCTGGAGGATCCCGATCAAGACCTGACGCCTCGCTTGTATGCGGCCGCGGCCCAGCGGATGCTGGAAGTGGTCCCGGAGACGGGATTGATCGTGCTCCGCAGCACCGGTCGGGTGGTGGATGAGGAAGTCATCGAGCGCCTCGGGGGACGGGGGGCGGTGGTGGGGCTGATCGACCAAGGGGCGGGCGTGCTCCGGGATACCGGGAACACGGTCTTGGATGGGGCGGGGGACTTGCTCGAAGGAGGAGGGGAGATGCTGAACCAAGGGAGCGATCTTCTCCGCGGGCTCTTTGAGCGGGATCGCGGGGAGTGAAGACCTTTTCTCCCGATTGACCGGATCGGGGGAGGAGCGGGGTGGATCGGTTTCGGGGCTCGGGGAAGAGGAAGCCCGTGCCATTCTACCAGCCAATTCTGCAGCTTGGTATTAGCGCGAAAACTTCTTCAGGAGAAACCAGACCAAGGCGAGTGAGAAAATCACGAAGAGGGTGCGGCGGTTTTGTTCCCAAAAGCCCGGTTCTTTTTGAAAGCTCCGGTCATCGCCCGTGGCCTGCAAAAGGCTGTTCATGGCCTGCAAGACCGGTCTCGTGCCGACGTGATGGCTGAGGCGCTCGCCGGAGCGACGATAGAGCACCAACTGAGGGATGCCCGAGCCAGGGGGCTGGAGGATTTCCCGGGGCAGCCGCGAGAGGGCGTCATAGCGGATGGCCGGGAAGGTCATGCCATACCTGCGGCGGTATTCCGACATGGTATTGACGTCCTGGTCATGGCTGATGAAAATGATTTCAAAGCGCGGGTTGGCTGCGTGCATTTGGTTGTAAAAATCGACTACGTGGGGCGTAGTTTGGCGGCAGGGGCCGCACCAGAGGGCAGAATAGTAGAAAGCGATGATTTCGACCTCATCCCGCAAGCGATCGCTTTTCAGAAAGGGCGCAAAGCCATCGACCCAAGCGGCCTGGGCCACGAGCGGGGAGAGGAGCAACGGCAGTAGAAATTTCATCGAGAGGCTGGGGAGCGCCGATCCGCTGCGATGAGGTTGCGCAGCAACTCGGGGGAAACCATGGTGGCGACGGTTTCGATGTCTTGGGGCTCGAAGTAGGAGCTTTGGGCTCGGGTGATGATTCCCAAAAGCGTGCCGCTCGGGGTGCTCAAGGGGGCGCCACTCATGCCACCTCGTGCCACCAAATCAGTCACCAGAATGCGCGGCGATCCCGGGATCTTGGGCGCGTTCACTTCCAGGATTTGCCCGGCCGCCAGAAAGCTCCCATTGCCGACCAAGCTGGGGATGCCGTAGCGGGGATCGTAGAAGCCGAAACCGGTGTCGTCCGAGGTGCAGACGAGGGCCCCTTTTTGGGGAATGGCGCCGAGCTTTCGGAAGGGCACGCTTTTGACTCCGGGGAACTCGACGAGGGCCAGGTCGAGATCTGGTTGGGACCAGACGATTCGCCCGGGGTAGCGGTCGATGGCAAAGGCTCCCTCCGCCTGCTCCAATGTGATTCGACCGGCCGGAAGCTTTTTCACGAGACGCAGCTCCTCCAAGTAAAAGGAGCCTTCTGAGACCACGTGCCAGGCGGTGAGAAAGTAGCCGTCTGAGGTGAGGGCGGCCGCTCGTCCAGAGCTGCCCGAGAGGGAGGCTTCCTCGCTCCCGGTTTGCACCAACCCGACCCGGGGTCCGAGCAGGCGGCGGATGCGATCCCGATCGCTCTCGCGAGGCAGCAGGCGCGCGAGGTCTTCATTTTGCTCCATCCGGACGAGATGGTTGTCGAAGCGTCGGTCCTCCAGAGGGGAGACGCAGGCCGTCAGCAGGACGCAAACACTCAGTCGAAGACAGGCCCGGAACATTCAGCGACAGAGGTCGCGCAATGCCAAGGGGAAGCAACCGGAGGATTCTCCCCGTTCTTTCGGCAGCGGCCGGGTGGCCTCACTTCGGCTGCTGGCAGCTGATGCAGTGGATGGTGCCGCCTTCGAGCGCCAAGTCGAGGCAGGGGATGCCGATGGCTTCACGACTTGGGAAGCAGCTCCTGATGGCTTCGAGCGCCTGCTGGTCTTTGCTCGGGTTGCCGAATTGGGGAACCAGGACGGCTTGATTGATGATCAAAAAATTGACGTAGCTGGCCGGCAGCACGGGCAGCCGCCAGTCGGGGACTTCTTGCGGATCGGGGAGCGGCAAGGGGGTGAGTTGGAAGCGTTTGCCGCCGGCTGTCCGATAGCTCTTCAGGCGTTCCAGGTTTTCTTTGAGGCGCAGGTGATTGGGTTTGCCGGAATCCGCTTCGGTGGAAACCAGGAGGTGGTCATCGCTCACGAAGCGGGCCACGTCATCGATGTGGCCGCCGGTGTCATCCCCCTCGATGCCTTTCTCCAACCAGAGCACTTGGCTGGCTCCGAGGCCATGGCGGAGCACCTGTTCCACCTCCCCTCGCGAGTAGTGGGGATTGCGATTTGGGTTCAGGAGGACGGACTCGGTGGTGAGCAGTTGGCCCGCGCCATTCATCTCGATGGCCCCGCCTTCCAAGACGAAGTCGCGGCGGATCCGCCGGAGTCCGGTCGCTTTTTCGATGCAAGCGGGGACGGCATCATCCGCGTCGTAGGGGGCGAATTGCTTGCCCCAGCCATTGAAGCGCCAATCGCCGATCACGACTTCACCGGTTTCCCGATGCTTGACAAAGAGAGGGCCGTGATCCCGGCACCAAACGTCGTCGTTGGCGTGGTCACAGAGGTCGATGTGATTGGGATCGGCCCGGGCCTGGACCAGAAATTTCGCGATATTGGAGTGATGGTGGAAGGTCGAATTGATCCGGACCATCTGAGTGCGTGAAATGACCGAGGCGATCTCGGCGAAGACTTCCTGGGCTCGCTTGATCTTCCCATTCCAGAGGTCGCGGCGATGGGGCCAAGAAAGCCAAATGCATTCCTGAGGAGCCCACTCCGGAGGCAGGATGTAAGGGGAGGTGGGGCGCGCAGCTCGTGCCATCAAACGAATACGTGAGTTCAAGGGGCAACCTGTCAGCCTTGCTGGACAAGCGTTCACGCGAACGGTAGTTTCCTGAACGAGATGCGCAAGATTCTTCACATCGATATGGACGCGTTTTATGCCTCGATCGAGGAGCGCGACCATCCGGCGTGGCGAGGCAAGCCGATGGCGGTGGGGGGGCGGAGCCGGCGGGGCGTGCTCACCACGGCCAACTACGAGGCTCGCAAGTTTGGCTGCCGCTCCGCCATGCCGGTCTTCCAAGCCCTGGAGCGCTGCCCTCATCTGATTTTGGCGCCGGTCCGCTTTGAGGTGTATCGGGCGGAGAGCGCCAAGATTCGCCGGATCTTCCACTTTTTTACGCCGCTGGTGGAACCCCTTTCCCTCGACGAAGCCTATCTGGATGTTTCCGCGCTTCACAGCTCGGGCGCGGCCGTGGCCCGGGAAATCCGCTATCGCATCCAGGAAGAGACGGGCCTGACGGCTTCAGCCGGGATCGCGCCCAACAAAATGTTGGCCAAGATCGCAAGCGATTGGGAGAAGCCGGACGGCCAATTCGAGCTTCGGCCTGAGGAGGTGGAGGCGTTCCTGAGAGACTTGCCGGTCGGCAAAATCCATGGGGTGGGTCGGCGCATGCAGGAGAAGCTGGCTGCGCTCGGGGTGGAGACCTGCCGCGACTTGCAGGCCTTTTCCCGAGCCGAGTTAAGCCAGCGCTTCGGAAAATGGGGTTTGGAGCTCTTCGAGCGTTGCCGAGGGGTGGACCAGCGCGAGGTCCAACCCCACCGCCTCCGCAAGTCGCTCAGCAGCGAGCGGACTTTTTCTGAAAACATCGAGACGCTCGCAGGGCTGGAAGCGCCCTTTGCCAAATTGCTGGCCGAGGTCCGGGAAAGCCGAGAGGGCAAGCATCGGGAACGCGCCCTCAAGGGCTTGGTCGTGAAGCTGAAGTTTGCCGACTTCAGCCAAACTACCGTGGAGCGGGCCAGCGAGGTCATGGAAGCGGGCCTTTACCAGGCCTTGCTGGCGGAGGCTTGGTCGCGGGGGCGCGGTCGAGCGGTCCGCCTGCTCGGCCTGGGCGTGAGATTCGCCGAAGAGCGCAGCCGACAGCCCGAGCAGTTGGAGATGTTCTCCTCCTCCAGCCTGGGATGAGCCGGGGGAGGAGAGGTCGCCAAATTTTGAGATTGAGAATCCCTCTCAACTGCCTATGGTTCCCCCCTATGGCGCTTTCGACTGAACTGGAATCCTGGACGGGCGGCGCACGCTGGCTGCTTCGTGATGAGCGCATGACCATGGCCTGGTGTGAAGGCTCGGCCGCCCGCGATTGCGGGTGGCGGGGGCTCGTCGATTCCAATTCGGTGGAATTCATCCTGAACGTCCGCGGCACGGGCTATGGCTGGATCGAGGGGGAGGAGCCGGTGCGTCTTTCACCCGGGGTTTGGATGATGGCGGCTGGGGTCTCGGGGAACAAATGGGGTTGGAATCGGGAGCGCGGAAGCGGTCATGGCTTTTTGCGAGTGTCCTACAAACGAGATTTCTTTGAGCAAGTGGCCACGGTCTCGGGGGATCGCTGGGCCATTGGCGAAGGAACGCGGCTTTTGCGGGGGCTCAGCGGTCAGGAGTTGAGAGGTTGGGGGGCGAGTGTTCTCCGGCCTTCGGCAGGCGGTGCCCTTTCCCCGCTCTATTTCCGGGCCAAGGCGATGGAATTCCTGGCGCTTTTGGAGGAGATGCGATTGCAAGCGGGCGGCGGAGGATTCTTCTGCTCTCTCCAAAATCGCCTAGCTGAAGAGCGCGTCAGCCGGGTCAAGAAGTGGCTGGCGGATCGTTTGGATGAGCCCCTGGATTTGGAGGCGGCTGCCAAGGCAGTGGGCGTGAGTGCCAGCGCTCTCTCCCGCACCTTTTCCGAGGTGGAAGGAGTGACCTTGCGACGTTATCTCCGAGCCGAGCGCGCCCACTGGGCCGCCAGTTTGCTGGCTGAGGGGCGTTTGACCGTTTCTGAAGTGGGGACGGAGGTGGGCTACCGCAGTTTGAGCCAGTTCACCCGCGCCTTCCGAGAAGAGAAGGGTTGCGTGCCCTCGCAGTTTGCGCGGGCCAATTGATGTGCGGGGCTTGGTTTGGCCGTTTTATACCAAGCGACGCCAAGCGAGCGGGTCAAGGCGGGTAGAAAGCTGACCCCGGCGGCCAAGGTCTTGGGCCCAAAGGCTCTGGGCCCTGGGACCCGTCGTCCTCCCTGCTCCCAGGCCAGCGATAGCGGATGTCGTGAGGGCGCGCTCTGGCCGGCGGACGGGGTGGCCTCTATGGAAAGCGGGTCAGGGACGCTTGCGCGCCTGGTTCGGTGGCTTCGACGAGCGCTTCCACGGTCGAGATGGCCAAGCGTTCTCTTTCGACGCCTGCTAGTTCTGTGAGAGGAGCGATGGCGGAGATGACCGCCTCGCGAACCTTGGCCCCATACTGGGGGATGCCGGCCGTGGCTTCCCGCTCAATGACGGTTTCCCAAGCTTGTCGCATCGCGTCCCAGGCTTGTCCTTCTTCTTCCCAAAAACGGGCGGCTGGGCCGGTGTCGGCCTCGGTCCGGCGATAGAAATTCAGCCCAAATTCCCGGGCGAGGTGATGGGGTTGGTCGGCAAAAACCACGTGTTTGGTATTGAATTGTTCATGGACCCAGCCTTCGGGTGTGATGAGGTGGCGGTTGACGCCCAGGAGGACGTCGTAGTCGTCCCGCTTGGTGTGTTCCCGCCGAGGGAGAGGCCGCCAGACCTCATTTGATTGCCAGACGGAGATCCCGTTCTCGTGGACCCATTTCCCGATGCCTTCGTAGCGCGGGCTGTCATCGACTTGAGTCACGCGCTGCGTCCAGGTGCCAGCGACCGTTTCTTCTGAGAGAGCCACGTTGGTCCAGGTGCGATCGGTGCGGTATTCCGTCAAGTTGGTGTCCTGCCAGGTCCAGATTTGTCCCCAGTGCTTGATGACATGCTGGCGCTCTGGCCCCACCAGGAGAATGTGTTGGAGAGCGATCCGTTCGGGCGAGTCTTCGACCACCAGCACGAGTTCGAGAGCGCTCTCGCGGTAGGGTTTGGTGATTTCGTAGTCCGAGCGCAGGGAGGCTGTCTCCTCGAAGCGGAAGGATACTTCAAAGCTCCCCGCCATCGAAAGAATCGCTTTACGGTCGGCCTCGGGCGGAGAAGCCAAGCCGGAGAGAGAGAAGGACAGGAAAAGAAGGGGAGAGAGAATTCTCATATCATAAAAGGTGGGAAGGTGGAGACAAGCGGCCAAGAACGAACCGACGGCCTCTCAGCGAAAGAGTAACACGATACAGGATAGGCTCTGCCTGAAGGAAAAGCGAAGCGATTTGGCGCTGGTTGCTTGAAAAAAGGCCACCAGGTGGGTGTCACCTGATGGCCTTTGAGAAAAGCTTTTTCGGGCTTCTCTGAAGCTATTTCCGCTTGCGACGAACCAAGGCAAGGAACCCACCGAGTCCAACCAAGGCTATGGAGGAGGGCTCGGGCACTGCGGCCGTGTCAGAGGCAAATCCGGTGGCAGACCAGACCGTGTCGACTTCAAACTGATCGAGCGAGACAAAAGAGCCAGGGAAACTCGCGAGGTTCACAGTGTATTCTGCCGCATTTCCGGTGATTTCATATTTGGCGAAAAATTGACCTTCGCTGTCAGCGTTGGTTCCAAAGACGACGGTCGGAGTGGCTCCTCCCAAGTCACTGAAGGTGAATTCTGTCGCAAAGTCACCAAAGAGAGTCTTCCCTTGGAGAATGATGGTGGTGAAACCGCTGCCTGGTGTGCCGCTCGTGCCGAAGGTGACCGTCTCGGCAACGGATCCGAAGCCGCTGTAATAATTACCGCTGCTCGAGAGATGATCCTCCCCGTTGGAGGTCGCGAAAGTGCCGCTGTCTGTTCCGATATCGGGAGTGTTGTTATTGATGGGAGGATCCGTTTCGCCCTCCGAAGGAACACCAAAAACATCCCATCCCAACCAGGTGGTGTTGGAGTCTCCTCGGAAGGACGGATCGAAGAGATCGGAGGAGGAGTTGATGAGAAAGCTGGCAGCCTGGCTGTTGGCCAAGCCGAGCAGAAGCCCGCTTGCGGTCAGGGCGGCGGCGAATTTGAATTTGCGTTGGAGCATAGTTTCGAAGTTTGGTTGCAATTGAGATCGGGTCTTAATTGCAAGATTTTCAAAAGGCAAGCCAGAAATCGTTGGAAAAAAAACCGAACGCAATCGGAGACAAGCGGTAGCCAATCGCAAGAGTGCGAGGCGGTGGAGCTGGCTTTCTCGGCGAGGCTTGGTAGCAAAAGGCGCGCTCTCCAAGAGCGACCGCTAATATCGAGCAATTAGGCGCAAGTCCTCCATTCGGCTGGAACGAGTCTGCTTTCCTCCTATGACGCCAAACTCTTCCGAGGAACCCGATCCCCAGTCGCTTGTGGAGCAGCCCACGGGTCGTGTTCTCCGCTTGCAGCCCGACTGGGAAAAATGGCTGTCTTTGCTCCCCAAGTTGAGTTCTTCGGCTTACGTGGTTCGCGGTCGGGGGGCCATTTTTTGCCGCTGTGAACGCTTCCCGACCGTGGAATTTCATGGCGATCAGGCCCGCTCCTGTTCCGGAGACCGCGGCTTGACCCTCAACTTGGCCCACTGGTCGGAAGCTTGGTGGTATCAGGAACAGCGAAATGGTCGACTTTTTCCCTGCATCGAATTCGCTGATTCCCTCGGCCGGGGGATCCTGAAGGTTTGCTACCCGAGCGCTCGGGAGGCCAAGCGAGACTTGTCTACCATCGAAGACCTTTCTCTTTATGAGGGGAACGAGTGGGACATTCTCCATCTTCGCCGCAGCAATGTGATGGACTGCGAGTTCTGCCGGGATGGCTGCAAAAAGAATCGTTACACCGACGACGTCTGTGAAATCCTGAGCGAGAGCGCGTCCCGTTCGGCTGAGCTGCACTTCATCGTTCCCAACGAAGGAGCGGTCGTCTGGGACACCATTCGCGCGACCCAGCCCGGGGGCACGGGTTGTTGGGTCTGTCTCTCCGGAGTGGGGCGCTACCTCCACTTGCAGCCGGCCAGCTACCAAAAGGCCGAGGTCATCGACGGCGGCCCCCGATCCGTAGCCTCTTTCACGGACATGGAAGGAAGCCCGGCGCTCACGCTCATCGAGTCGGACGGTTGCCGACTGAAATCGATGGCAAGTCTCGCCAAACGACTCTATTCTTGAACTCGATCCAGCTATGAACATCCAATTCATCATCGCCAGTCAGACCGGCACCGCTCAGGATGCCGCCGAGGACGCCGCCGAAGCCTTCGCAGAAGCCGGATTTCCGGTCAATCTGGTGGATTTGGCTATGCTCGAAGACGTGAATTTTTTGAAAGAAGCCGACTTCATCCTGGGTGCGGTCAGCACCTGGGGCGAAGGCGAGCCGCCGGACGACGCGGTTCCTTTCTTCGAGGCGCTGAAAGCGGCCCCGCCGCTGGGCCTCGACGGCACACCCTCGGCGATTTTGGCCCTCGGCGATACCGGCTACGATCTCTTCTGTGAGTGTGGCAAGGAACTGGAGCGAGAGCTGATCCGCCACGGTGGCGAAATGGCCGTGCCCCGCGTCGATTGCGATGTCTGGTTCGATGACGAGTTGAAAGGCTGGATCAAAAACGTCCTCGAAGCCTTCGAGTCGAGCGCCATTGCTCGCTGAGCCTGGGGGCGGTCCGCCGCGTTCCTTTTGCCTAACCCGATGAGGAACCTCCTCTCGCTTTCCTGGCTGGCGGAAACGCCCTGAGGCTGGATCGAGGAGTCGAGTCGCCTCTTGGGCGAAAGAGCGGGAGGCTTTCAGGCAGTTTCCTGAGTCGGCGGAGCGGTCTTTTTCCAATCGATGGCGGTTGGTCGCCCCACCGCCAGTGCCTCCTCCGGCGAGCAGCAGACGACGAGTGGGCCTCGGTCTGCCCCGCAGGAAACACTCACTTCCTGACAAGCCCCGCGATATTCCACGCGTTCGATGGTGCCTTCGGCAAAGCCTTGACCGGAAGCGACCAAGACCAAGTCTTCGGGTCGCGCCCAGAGGGGGCGCCCGGCGGCCTCTGTTTCAGTCAGACGGTTGATGCCTCCGAAGAGGGCCGCCACTTCGGGAGCGGCTGGTTCGGCCCAGATGGTTTGCGGGGGAGCCAGCTGGACAAGCTTTCCGCGATGGAGGACCGCGACGCGGTCGCCCGTGGTGAGGGCGTCTTCTCCGTGATGGGTCACAAAGAGGGTGGTCAGATGTTCCCGTCGCAGTAGATCGGTGGTGAGGAGTCGGAGGCGCCCGCGTAGTTCGCGGTCTAGGCTGCTGAAGGGCTCATCGAGCAAAAGCAGCTGAGGCCGTGCGGCCAAGGCCCGCGCCAGGGCCACGCGCTGAGCCTCCCCACCGGAAAGTTCGTGGGGGAAGCGTTTTTCCAGCCCGGGGAGACCGACCGAGTCCAAAAGCTGGCGCACCCGTTCCTGTTTCCGGCCTCGATCCGATCGCGGGAGCCCGTAGGCGATATTGCGCTCCACGGAGAGGTGGGGGAAGAGATCGCCTGCTTGCGAGACCATCCCGATGCCGCGCCGATGGGGTGGAAGGTGGGTCTGCTCGTCCGCGATGACTTGGTTCGTCAAACGCAGGGTTCCGGAGTCGGGGCGGGCCAAGCCGGCCAGCAATCTCAGCAAGGTGCTCTTGCCACTGCCGCTGGGACCGACCACCGCCAAAATCTCGCCCACCTGGAGCGAGAGCGTGAGGTCGCGAAGAGCGGCCTCGGATTCGCCGGGATAACGGTAGCGGAGTTGGGTAATCTCGAGCGAGGCACTCATGACCGGTGGCGACGCCAGCCCAGCGTCTCGACCACGGCCAGCCCTCCGGCGCACAGGAGCACCAAGAGAAGGGAAGGGGCGGCGCAGGCGAAAATTCGGCCTTCGTCCACGATCCCATACGTGCGAGTGGCAAGGGTTTCAAAGCCAAAGGGGCGCAGCAGCAGTGTCAAAGGCAATTCCTTGCAGACGTCCACAAAGAGAAGGACGGCCGCGGCCGCCAGAGCGGGTGCCAAGAGGGGCAGGTGGACGGAGACGAAGCTGGCCAAAGGTCCCCGTCCTAGGCAGGCGGCGGCTCGATCCAGTCCGAGGGAAATGCTGTCGAGCCCCTGACGGGTGAGTTGGCCGCCTACCGCAAAATACCGGGCTGCCAAGGCGTAAACCAGCCAGAAGAAAGAACCGGAGAGCAGCCAGCCTCCCCAGCCAGAGGCACCGGGAAACCAGCTTCGCAGGAGCGCAGCCAGGCTGAAAATGCCGAGCGCCATGACGGCCCCGGGGGTGGCGTAGCCGGCGATTCCTCCCAGCCGTGCCAAGGCCGCTTCGCCGCGTCCTCGCCCCATGCGGGCCGCTCCCACCACGATGAGTGCCAGCAGCAGGCAAGCGGCGGTCACCAAGGCGCCCAGCAAGAGACTATTGCCCAAAGCCCCCAAGAAGTCGCCGAAGGGCTGGGCATAAGTGCTGCGAGTTTGCCAGGAGCCGAGAACCGCCAGGGGGAAGCCCAGACCGAGCGCCACCGGCGCTCCGCAAGCAAGCCAAGAAAGGACGCTCACCAGAGGACTGGCCGAGCGGAGCGGGGGCGGAGGCCCGGCCGCGGCGTGGGAGCTGCGCCCGCGCTGCCAGCGCTCCAAAGCGGCCAAGAGCAAGACGGCCAGCAGAACCCAGCCTGCAAAGCGGGCCGCGGTTTCGGCTTCCCCGTAGCCGAACCAGGTCCGAAAGACGCCCACTGTGACCGTGGGAACTCCAAAGTGTTTCACGGCGCCGTAGTCATTGAGCACCTCAAAGGCCACCAGCGAGAGACCCGCCACGAGGGCGGGCCGGGCGATGGGAAGGCTGATGCTGAAGAAGGTCTTCCAAGGCCCGGCCCCCAGGAGCCGGGCGGCCTCCGCGGCCCGGCGGCCTTCGCTCGAGAAAGCCGAGCGAGCTGCCAGGAAGATGTAAGGAGATAGGACGGCCGCCATCATGAGAGCCAAAATGGCGTGTCGGCTGTAGGATTCCCACAAGAGATAGGTCTCTATGCCGTGGTCCCGTCGCAGGGAAACCAGCCAGGGAATGAGCGCTTCGCGCGATTCCGTAGTGACGTAGGCGGCGATGTAGGTGGGCACCGCCAAAGGGAGCACCAAGAGGACGGCCCAAACTTGGCGACCGAAGAATCGGTAGTTTGAAATGCACCAAGCGGCCGGGATGGCCAAGAGGCAGCTGAGGAGACAGACGCCGAGGGTCAGAAAGAGCGAGAGGCGGGCCGCGGGCCAGAAGGTGTTTTCAAGCACGTGCTCCCAACTGTTTCCCTCCGGAAGCGGCCGGACGAGAGACACCAAGAGAGAGGCGATCGGCAGGAGAAGCGCCAGCCCGCAGGCCCAGGCCAGGGCACGCCACCAGGTGGTGGACGAGAAGGCGCCCCACCTCATGGCCAGCCGGCCATGTCAAAGAGACGAACGGCTTCTTCCTGGTAGTCGACCAACTTGTGGAGTGAGGTGGTGTCGGGCAGAAGTTCACCCCAAACCGTTTGGAGCGGCTCGCGCTCCACTCCCTGGGTCACGGCATACTCCGAGGTGAGCGTCTGGTAGAGGCTCTGGATCTCGGGCGAGGTCAGGAATTCGAGCAGTTGGATGGCCTCGGCCGTGTTGGCCGCTCCTTTGACGACGCCGGCACCGCTGACGTTGACATGGGTGCCGCGACCTTTCAGATCGGGTAGGACGACCTCGACGGCAGCCCGCGCCTTCCGGTCGGCCGGGTCGTCCGAGGTTTCCAGGAGGCCGAGGTAGTAGGTGTTCGTGAGGGCGATGTCACCCAGTCCGAGAGCGACCGCCCGGATTTGATCTCGATCTCCCCCCTGCGGAGGGCGGGCCAAGTTGCCGGCCGTTTTTTCGGCCCAGGTTTGCGCTTCGGGCTTGCCGTGGGCATCGATGAGAGCCGCGAGGAGAGATTGGTTGTAAGCGCTGCTGGAGGAACGGATGAGCAGGCGACCTTTCCATTCGGGATTGGCGAGATCGAGGTAAGTCTGAGGCGCGTTTTCGACCCGGTCCTTGGCCACCGCGAAGACGCGGGCCCGCATGGTGACAGGCCACCAGAGCCCTTCTTCGCTCGCGAGACCTTCCGGAATGCGGCTCGAGAGGGTCTCGCTTTCAACCGGCGCGAAAAGTCCCGCTTCCGCGGCGCGGTCGAGCGTTCCGGCGTCGACCGTCCAAAAGAGATCGGCTTGGGGAGCCTGTTGCTCGGCCTTGATCCGCTCAATGAGTTCGTTGGCCCCGGCCTTCACGACCTTGACTTCGATGCCCGTTTCGTCCGTGAAGCGCTTGAGGACTGCTTGGTCGGCCGAGTAGTGACGTTGGGTGTAAAGGCGCACTTCACCCGCCGCCAGCAGATTGGCCGTCAAGAGGAAGGAAACAAGGAGGGAGAGATGTTTCATGGTCTTGTGTATTTTTGTTTAGGAAGGGGCGCAAGAGGAATCATCGCGCCGGGACTCTCGAATGGCGTGCTGCAAGGTAAGGATTTTCGGAAAATCTCTTGGGTTGGCTTGCTGGGAAATGGCGGCTGGCTGTGCGGGCTTTGCGAGACCTTCTGGCTTGCGGTCAACGCTTAGGCACGAGATGAAAAGGGCTTTTTGGATCATGATAGGGGTTTCGGTCACGGCAAGCAGCGCGGAAGATCCCTTTCTTTGGCTGGAAGAGGTGGAAGGGGAATCGGCCTTGGCTTGGGTTCGGGAGGAAAATGCCAAGAGCGAGGCCGCCTTGGCAGGAACCGAGGACTTTGAGAGTTTGCAGGCAGCACTCCTGGCCGCCTACGACTCGCCCGACAAGCTGGCGGCGGTTTCAAAAATTGGATCCCACTACTACAATTTTTGGCGCGATGCCTCGCAGGTCCGAGGCGTTTGGCGTCGCACGACCCTGGAGGAGTATCGCCAAGAGGAGCCCACTTGGGAAGTCGTGCTGGATGTGGATGCCTTGGCCGAGGAGGAGGGAGAAAACTGGGTCTGGGGCGGCGCGCGCGTGCTGGAGCCTGAGGCCGACCGAGCGATGCTTCAATTCTCGCGCGGCGGAGGCGATGCCAAGGTCGTGCGCGAGTTCGATCTCCTGGCCAAGCGCTTTGTGAAAGGGGGCTTTGAGATTCCTGAGGCCAAGACCAACGTGAGTTGGCTGGATCGCGACACCCTGCTGGTCGGCAGCGACTTCGGTCCGGGATCCCTCACCGAATCGGGCTACCCCAGGGTGGCGAAGCGTTGGAGCCGGGGCACGCTGCTCGCCGAGGCGGAGAGGGTCTTCGAGGGAGAGATCGGGGATGTCTCAGCGGGGGTGCGCGCGTGGTGGGAAGATGGCCGGCGACAGGTGATGGCCTACCGTTCGACGAGCTTTTACACCGATGAAGTTTCTTGGCAGGTCCAGGGGGAGCTGGTCCGGCTGGAGAAGCCGGATGACGCGGAGGTCTCGACCTTCCAAGACCAGTTTCTCTTCGAACTGCGGTCCGATTGGCAGACTGACCAGAGGACCTTTCCGAAAGGGGCTCTCCTGGCGATTTCGCAAGAGGCCTTCCTCGCGGGCGACCGGGATTTTGAGGTCCTCTTTGCGCCGAATCCTCGGAAATCACTGGCCGGGTTTTCCGAGACCAAAAGTTGGCTGCTGGTGAATGAATTGGAAAATGTCCGCAATCGCCTCTACGCCGTGAGACTGACAAAGGAGGGCTGGGAACGGAAGTCTTTGGAGATCCCCGAGAATGCCACGGTCAGGGTCTGGGGAGAGGACGCGGAGGAAAGCGAAGCGCTCTGGATGAGCGTCACCAATTACCTCACCCCCACCACTCTCTTGCGCTCGCAAGGCGTGGGGCAGCCCTTCGAAACACTCAAGCAAGCGCCTCCTCGCTTCGAGGCAGCCGGCTTCCAAATTCATCAATGGGAAGCCACCTCGGCCGATGGCACCCAAGTGCCTTATTTTGTGGTGGGTTCAGAGAGCTTGGGACAAGAGCCGCGCAAGACGCTTCTCTACGCTTACGGAGGCTTTGAAATCCCTCTCTTGCCGGGCTACTCGGCAGGGCGTGGGATTGGTTGGCTGCAACGAGGCGGGGTTTACGTCGTGGCCAATATTCGCGGGGGCGGCGAATTCGGACCAGCCTGGCACCAGGCGGCTCTCCAGGAAAATCGACAGAAGGCCTTTGATGATTTCATCGCCGTGGCGGAGGACCTCATTGCACGTGGGGTGTGCACCTCCGCCAGCCTCGCGGCCATGGGGGGATCCAACGGGGGGCTTCTCATCGGGAATATGTTGGTGCAGCGCCCCGATCTTTTCGGCGCCCTCGTTTGTGCGGTGCCGCTTTTGGATATGAAGCGCTATCACCAATTGCTGGCCGGGGCCAGCTGGGTCGCGGAGTATGGCGATCCCGACGAGGAAGGCGTTTGGGACTGGTTGGAGGGCTATTCCCCTTATCACCAATTGCAGAGTGAGGTGGACTACCCGGCAATTCTTTTTACCACCTCCACGCGCGACGATCGGGTTCACCCTGCGCACGCCCGAAAGATGGTCGCCCGCATGAAAGAGCAGGGGCATGCTCCGCTCTACTACGAAAACATGGAGGGCGGGCATGGGGGCGCTGCCAATCACCAACAGGCCGCCTACGTCGATGCTCTGGAGTATCAATTTTTGTGGGAAAACCTGGAGAAATGAGAAATCGACCAAGTCGATGCTCTCATCTTTTTATTCGATTTAGTCAGTTCCCCGTTTTTCGCAAGAATGGAGCCCATGAAGGCTATCATTCCTTTTTGCGCTGCTGGGGCTGCTCTCTTTCTGAGCAGCTGTGTCACGACTTCCATTTCCAATGCCTCCCATCCTTCGAGGAGTTCGTGGCGCGGAGGCGGCAATTCGCTTTACCGAGGGGAACTCGCGACCGCCGATCTGCTGGGACTTTCTTCGGCGGCCTCCCCCACTGAGGCAGCCATCCAATCCGCCTTACGGCGCGGGAAAGCGGGAGTGAATTTGTCACCCGGGGCCAGGGTCATGTTGCTGCAGTCAGTGGCCCTCCGCCCCGACCCCGAATTGCTTTCTGCCATGAATGCCTATTTCGATCCCCAGGTTTTTTCAGGGATTCCCCCAAAGGGCGGCGGCAGTCCAGAGATGCAGGCCAAGAGTCTGCGTTTGGCAGCTGCGCGGGCGGGTGCCTCCCATGTGATTTGTGTGTTTGGTACACTGGAAACCTCTGAAAGCCAAACTCCGGGGGCCGCCCTTTCCTGGGTCCCCCTTGGAGGGGAACTCGTGCCGGACAAGGACCGCCGCACTCGGATCAACCTCACGGCCCTGGTCATGAATGTTTCTTCCGGGAATTGGCGCTCGGTTTCTTCGGCCTCGGTGGGTCGACGGCATGTGAGCGCTGGATTGAATCGCTCCTTGGCCTGGGACCAACAGGTCCTAGCCTTAAAATCCCAAGCTTACCCTCTTCTTGCGAAAGAGATCACCGCTTTGTGAGGGTGCGAGTGAGCGTTTTTCCTTTCTCAACTCCCAACTCGAAGACGCCCTGATAGATTGAGGTGGGCATGGATTGGAGAAAAAGGCGCTCGCAAAGAAGACCTTTTGCTCTCAAATGTGGTTGATTTGCTGGCTTTTGAGCAAAACGGTTCTACAGCGTCACTTTGCTATTATGAACACTCTCGCCGAGCTTGACAAGCTAAGCCCTTCCAGAGAACTGACGACTTCGCCTTCCTCCAAGCTAAAAAATGCCTTCAAGTCGGTCTTCCAACGCGT
The DNA here is from genome assembly GCA_039027815.1 of Verrucomicrobiota bacterium. Taxonomy (NCBI): domain Bacteria; kingdom Pseudomonadati; phylum Verrucomicrobiota; species Verrucomicrobiota bacterium. The sequence continues at coordinate 9,047 of JBCCJK010000015.1, read as the reverse complement.
CTTGGAAGAGGGCCCCCTCAGTATCACGCGAAATCGAAAACGAGAAGCCATCCTCCTTTCGGTGGAACTCTATGACCAGATGGTCGATGCTCTTGCTGCCTAGGATCTTCTCAAAACGCTCAAGAAGGATTATGAGGCTCGGTTCCGTGGGATGCAGACCGCCGAGTCGAAAAGAGCCAGTGAAAAAGCTTTTGAGACTCCGGCTGAGGAAATCGGACAAAAAGCGGTGAAGCAGGCTCGTTTGCAGGCTTGAAAGCCCAGCCTGCGATTTATGTCCTAGCCGGGGTCAATGGATCTGGCAAAAGCAGTCTAGGTGGCGCCCTTTTCAACAGCTGCGGAGTCGATTTTTACAACTCCGATTTGGCGGCCTTCCGGATGCGCCGTCTTCATCGCAATTTGACTCAGGAAATGGCTAACAGCCATGCCTGGCATTTGGGAAAAGAGATGCTGGAGGCCGCCCTTGCCAAAAAGGAGACCTTTGTTTTGAAACGACTTTAGGAGGGCAGACCTTCACCGATTTGCCGTTGCAGGCAGCGCAATCCGGCTTCTTCCCCATATCGAGGCCTTGCGCCTTTTCGATAACTCCTCTGAAGCCAATCCTCGGAAAGGGCGAAAGCCTCTTCCCCAGCTGCTTTTGGATCTGAGAAAGGGAAAGATTGTTGGGCCGGACAGTTTTACAGAAACTCCAGATTGGGCCAAGTCGATGGTAGAAAAGGCCCGTCAGCTTGCGGAGGCCACATGAGTTAAGAGTTCCGGGTGGCCGCAAAAGACTCTTCCTCCTTCGGGAGGTTCGGGATCAAGCGGCTGGTCGCTTGAGAGATACTCTTGGCAGTGGGCATGAAATTCTCTTTCCGTTGTCGCTCGGCGCACCGCATCCAGGAAGATTCCGTCGTGAATGCCGACCGCGATGTAGTTGAGGAACTTCTTCATTCGCTGGACGTGCCCGTTGGCTTTTCGGTATTGGTGAGTCGCGCGAACTTCCTCGCTTAGCTCCAGGATGTAGTCCCGCAGGTCGCGTAAGGTGGGGGAGGAGACCTTTCCGCGGATTTGGTCGAACAGCCAAGGATTGCGAATGGCGCCCCGCCCCAGCATGAGCCCGTGGGCTCGGGTTTTTGCCTGCATGGCTTGGGCTGTTTTTAGAGAGACGATGCTGCCGTTGGCCTGCACCGGGTAAGGGAGAGATCGGACGGCTTCCGCCAGGCAATCGGTATGCACGGGACTTTGGTACTTTTCCTTCACGGTTCGCCCGTGGATGGCGAGACCATCGATGGGGAGCTTCTCAAAACACTTCAAGAGAGCGGGGAATTCCTTTTCCGATTGGTAGCCGAGGCGCGTCTTGAGGGTGAGGGTGCCCTGCACCACCGGGCGAAGAGCTTCCACGAGGCGTTCGATGCGCTCAGGGTCACGAAGGAGAGCGCCGCCACAGTCCTTGCCGCAGACCACCGGAGCGGGGCAGCCTAGATTGAGTTCGATCCCTGAGATGGGGTGCTCTTGCAGGAGCAAGGCGGTGCGGACGAGGTGTTGGGGGTCGTTCCCAATCATTTGCGCGATGACGGGTTTCGCGGTCTCGAACTCATCCACCGAACGCAGGATGAAGGCCTCAGGGTGGGACTGCCGATGGACGCGGAAATACTCAGTGACGTAGACATCCGGCCCCCCTCGGCGTTCTAGCACGCGCCAGAAAGCCAGGTTGGTGACATCCTGCATGGGGGCGAGGGTGAGGGTCATTTGTGAAATCGATTCCGAGCGAGGAGCGCCCTGGAAGAGAAGCGCCTTGAGCCTGCTTGGCTCTCTGTGGCTGGCCACTTTAGCAAGGCGCTGCGGAGCCAGAAAGTCTCCCTGGTGACACCAAGCTGCAAACGACCCTCGAAAAAAGAAAAGAGGTGCCCCAGCGGCTGGGCCGAAGAGCCAGTCCCTTCCAGGTAAAAAGAGGCGCCCCTTGCGGAGGGGCGCCTCGAATCCACATCAAATGAAACGCTTGAAGAAAAGGATCACCTCTCAGTTAGGAATTTTGAGGCGCTGGCCAGGTCGGATGATACTGCCGGAGATGCTGTTGGCAGACTGAATTCGGCTGACCGATGTGCCATACTTGCGGCTGATGGCCCACAAGGTGTCACCGCTTTTGACGGTGTGGTAGGCGAAGGAAGGCTTCGGCTTGGGTTTAGGAGCAGGAGGAGGCGTGTAGTTGCTGGGCTCCGCGCTAGCGGAGGCGGGAGTGTCGTAGCCCGTGCTGCGGATCGGTGGACTGCTGGTGCCAGCGTAACTGCGTCCACTGACAGCCGCCTCGGGAATGTAATTTCCATTCTCATCGAAAGGAAAATCCGCAGTAGGCTGGTTGGGATAGGGGTTGCGAGAATTGGTGGTCGAAGTGGTGCCCTGCGGAGTGCAGCCGGAGAAGGCGAGGCCAAAAACCCCGCAAAGAAGAAGAAGGTGTGGAGAGTGAGTCATGTCAGCAGATAAGTGCTGTCAGGGTGAGTTGAATGCAAGCATTCGACGCCCAAGAACTTCCTGATTTCTCAGAGGGCGCTGGTGAGGGGGCGGCTTGTTAGGAAAGTTTCCAAAAAAATGGCGCCTATCTTGGGGTGTTCCGAGCACTCTCCTCATCGGGAACGAAATCGTGGAACAAATGCGGAACTCCCTCTTTTTCAGGCCTTTTCAGGCGAGACCTCTGAAGACGCCTCTTCCAAGGCGAAACACAACATGTAGTAGTGTGCCTAATTTCAGCCCCCAATATGTCGGAAAAAGTTTGACCTTTCTGCGGGGAATTCGCATGCTGTTGATCGCGTCGACTCGTAGCAAAGCGCCGGGAATCTTCCCCAATTTCAATTCGAAAAAGTCAATCTTACCTTCATCCTCATGGCCACTACCCTGATCAAAGTCGGAGACCGCAGCTTCACCCTGGACAAAGCCAAAGCCGAAGAGGCTTTCTCAGCCAAAAAGGTCATCAACGGGCGGGAGACGATGTTTTTCAACATCCTGCCTCTCAAATACACCTGGGCCTATGAGCTTTACAAGACCATGAAGGCCAACCACTGGGAGCCGGAGGACATCCCGATGCAAAAAGATGTCGAGCAGTGGCGTGACACGGGCGCGGTCTCTGAGGTGGAGCGGTGGATCATCAAAATGGCCGTGGGCTACTTCTCTGCGGCGGAGGGCATCGTGGGCGATAACATTATGCACGTGATTCGCGAGCAAGTGACCGCTCCCGAGTTGAAGCTCGTCCTCGGAAGACACGCGCATGAAGAAAACATCCATGCCGATAGCCTCGTCTACATGTTGTCATCACTTGGTCTCAATCCCCACGAATGCGAGGCGATGTTTGAAGACGTCGAGACCATCAAGCGCAAGACTGAATTCGTGGTGACCAATAGTCGGGCCATGCGTCGCGACGTCGACCTGACGGACACCGCCAACAAGCAAGCCCTCGCTAAAAACATGTTCCTTTTCGGGCAGTGCATGGAGGGCACCCAGTTCTACGGCCTCTTCGGCATGGTGCTAGCCCTCTACCGGCAGAACAAGTTCCCCGGCATCGGACAGATGTTCCGCTACACCCTGCGGGACGAGTCGAATCACATCGAGCTTCTAAGAAATCTCTTGATGGATTTGGTGGAAGAAAATCAGGATGTCTGGACGCCCGAGTTCAAGGAAGACCTGCGAGAAACCATGCGCGAGGCCACCACGCTTGAGAAGGAGTTCATCGCTGACTGCCTCCCCGTCGGCGCGGTCGGACTCAATGTGGACGAGTTCACTCAATACATTGACTACATTGGAGATCGCCGCCTGACCGACTGCGGCCTTACTCCGCTCAACGATATCGAAGTAAGCAATCCCTTCCCGTGGCTGGCCGAGATGATGGACATCAAGAAGGAGCAAAACTTCTTTGAAGGCCGCGTGACCGAATACCAGAAAGCCTCCGCGCTGGGAGCGGTGGATGACGATGAGCTTTGAGAGTTTGTTAGGTCTCAGAATTCAGGCTGTAGCGAGAGGTAGCATGTCATTACAAACCTTCGAGAATGGAGCTGTTTGGAAGCATGCTTGCCGTTCGACAGCAGACATCGATCAAAAGTCTGGGGCTCCGAAAAATTTTGGTCTTAGAGATCAGATCCAAAGCGCCGCTCTTTCCATTCCGTCCAATATTGGTGAAGGCAAGGAGCGAGACTGCGATGGAGACTTGGTTCGATTTCTGAGAATCGCCAAAGGCTCTGTAGCCGAGCTTCCCACCCAGCTTTCCATCTCACGCCGACTCGGAGTCGCTTCCGCGATGATTGATCGGCTGGTCGCCGAAACCAAAGAGATCGCGGCCATGCTTCGAGCACTCATCAAGTCCGTCCCGGCCCGCACCGCAACCTCCTGAATGCTGAAGACCGAATTTTAACCAACTCTTACCTACCATGATCCAACGCATCACGCTCACCGAAGACCTCGCGCTCAAGCGCCTGGTCGCCCAACCCACTACGGAAAAACCCGCCTTCGCTTGGCGAGATGTTTTCGGGGAGACGTCCTCCAGTCCAGAGGGAGTGGTGATTGAAGATGAGACCCAAGGCGAGCAAACTTTTTGCCTGCGTGAGGTAGCCGACACCATCGGAGCTGCTCTCACGGACCTGCTGCTTTCTCGGGAGCAGGACGACATTTTCAATGAGAGCAATCGCGGCTTTGTCGCCAACGTGGCCCGCAGCGTGGCGGACAACATCGCCTGCCAGGCCAGCCAACACGGTGGGGCCGTCCGACTGACCCGAAGTGATCTCTACCTGCTGATCGAAAAGGCACTCGTGGAAAATGACGCCCACGACGTGGCCAAATCCCTTATTTTCCGTCGGGCCGCCGCTGAGGGGGCCCTCGAGGTGGAAGCCACTTCGACCCCAGCCACCATCCGCCTCATTCGTCGCAATGGGACGGTGGTTCCTTGGGCGGCCTCCAAAATCGAAATTGCCGTCCGCAAGGCCTTTCTCTCGGTCGGGGAAGACTCGGAGCCTGCCGTGCGCCTTGCCCAAGCGGTGACGGAACGAGTCGGCTTCGGAGAGCAGGCCTTCATCGAAATCGAGGACGTCCAAGATTTCGTGCAAGAGGAACTCATGAAACACGGCTTCTTCAAAGTTGCCGAAAGCTACATTCTCTACCGGGCCCGCCGACGGGAACTGCGGGAGCAAGAACGGGTCGAAGCCGCCCAGGCCCAAGGCAGTGAACAACAGGACACCATGGTCGTCGTCAAGCGGGCTGATGGCACCAGCGAATTCTGGGATGGCAGCGAGCTGCAACGCCGCATCAAATTCGCTATGATCGGGCTCGAGCTGGACCTAAGCGAAGCTGAAATCGAGCGCGAACTTCGCCGGGCCATCCCGGCCGAAATCGCCGAAAAGGATCTCCAGGCCACCATCATCCTCAACTCAAAATCCCTCATCGAAAAGGATGCTGACTTCGCACGCTTTGCCGGTCGCATCCGCTTGACCTACATTTACGAAGAAGTTCTGGGCTGGGACATCCTCACTGATGGCATCGCGGGCCTCAAAGAGAAGCACCAAAAGGCTTTCAAGCGATACCTCCGCCACGGCGTCGAAATCCAGCGCCTCAGCCCCAAGCTGCTGGAGTATGACCTCGACAAATTGGCCGCTGCTCTCGACCCCTCTGCCGACCTCGACTTCGACTACCTCGGCATCCAAACGCTCTACGACCGCTACCTCATCGTCGACAAAACCGGCGAGACGCATCGTCGCCTAGAGACGCCCGCCTTCTTCTGGCTGCGCGTCTCCATGGGCCTCTTCCACGCCGAAGAGGAAAACCGCGAAGACTGGGTCATCCGCCTCTACAACCTCTACAAAAGCCGCCGCTTCTGCTCCTCCACCCCCACCCTCTTCAACAGCGGCACCCTCCACAGCCAACTCTCCAGCTGCTACCTCTACAAGATCGACGACTCCATCGAGTCCATCATGCAGCGCGGCATAGCCGACAATGCCTACCTCAGCAAATGGGCCGGGGGCCTTGGTGGTTCCTGGACCGCCGTCCGCGGCACCGGCAGCTACATCAAGGGCACCAACGGCGAAAGCCAGGGCGTCATCCCCTTCCTCAAGCTCCACAACGACCAGCTCTGCGCCGTCAACCAAGGCGGGAAGCGAAAAGGCTCTGGCTGTGCCTACCTCGAAACCTGGCACAACGACATCGACGACTTCCTCGAGCTGCGGAAAAACACCGGAGATGACCGCCGCCGTTGCCACGACATGAACACCGCCAACTGGATCCCCGACCTCTTCATGCAGCGCATGGAAGCTCGCCAGAACTGGACCCTCTTCCGATCAAACGAATGCCCCGACCTCCATGACCTCTACGGCAGCGCTTTCGCCCAGCGCTACGCCGAATACGAGGCCATGGCCAAAGAAGGCAAGATCTGGGGCAAGGAAGTCCCCGCCATCGAACTTTGGAAGAAAATGCTCAAAAGCATCTTCGAAACCGGCCACCCCTGGATCACCTTCAAGGACCCCTGCAACGTCCGCAGTCCGCAGGACCACGCCGGCGTGATCCACTCCTCCAACTTGTGCACCGAGATTACCCTGAACACGAGCGACGAAGAAACCGCCGTCTGCAACCTCGGCTCGGTCGTCCTCGATAGCCACGTCGATCAGCAAGGAAACCTCGACCACGAAATGCTGGAAGAAACCGTCCAGGTCGCCGTCCGCGCACTCGACAACGTCATCGACATCAACTTCTACCCCACCGCAGCTGCCAAAACCGCCAACAGCCGCCACCGACCCATCGGCCTCGGCGTCATGGGCCTACAAGTTGCCCTCTTCAAGCGCGGCCTCAGCTTCGCCAGCCCGGAAGCCGTCGAATTCAATGACGAATTCATGGAAGCCATCGCCTACCACGCTTACAGCGCCAGCGCTGACCTGGCTGCCGAGCGTGGCACCTACCAGAGCTATCAAGGCTCCAAATGGGACCGCGGGCTGCTTCCGCAAGACACCATCGACCTCCTGGTGAAGGAGCGCGGGGAAGAAATCGACATCCCGCGCGGCGGCAAACTCGATTGGACTCCCGTCCGCGAAAAAATCGCCAAGAGCGGCATGCGCAACAGCAACGTCCTCGCCATCGCCCCCACCGCCACCATCAGCAACATCATGGGCACCACCCCCTGCATCGAGCCAAACTACAAAAACTTGTATGTGAAGAGCAACCTTAGTGGAGACTTCATCGTGCTCAACGGCACCCTCGTGAACGACCTCAAAAAAGAAGGCCTTTGGAACAAGGAAATGGCCGAGCATCTGAAATACTTCGACGGTGAACTCGCGGACATCGAAACCATCCCGCAGTGGATCAAAGACAAGCACAGAACCGTCTTCGCTGTCGACTACGAATACCTCATCGACGCCTCCGCCCGGCGTCAAAAGTGGATCGACCAATCCCAGTCCGTAAACCTCTTCCTAGCCACCCCGGACTTGAAGGCCCTGAGCCACATGTATCGCCGCGCCTGGGCCAAAGGCTTGAAAACCACCTATTACCTCCGCACCTTGCAGGCCAGCAACATCGAAAAAGCCACCTCCGAGAACAAAAAAGAACTCCGAGGCCTGGTCGCCAAAGACGCTGGTCCCGCAAACGCAGGAGCTGCCGTAGCAACAGCCACCAGCGAACCCAAGACCCACACCGAAGCCGAGAAGCAACAATGCTCCCTCGACGCCATGATGAACGGCGGAGAATGCGAAGCCTGCCAATAACGGAGAGGGGACACTCCTGTCCCCGGCATTAGGGAACGTGGATTTGCAATCCGCGAGAAACCAACACCTGGCCCTCTGACCCATGGGACCGCCGAACCCCACTCTTTATCTCTTCGGCGGTCCCAACGGAGCTGGAAAAACCACCTTCGCCCGGGCTTATCTACGCCAGCTCAAACCTATCCCGCGCTTCCTCAATGCCGACGAGATGGCGCGTGGTCTCTCTCCCCTCAACCCGCCAGCCGTGGCACTCCGTGCCGGGAGATTACTACTGCAATAGGTTCGTGAGCAAATTGATCGAGGATGCTCCTTTGGATTGGAGAGCACCTTGAGCGGATCCAGTCAGTCGAGACTGTTGGATTGCGCAAAGTCCCGAGGCTATCGAGTGGAGCTTTTCTTTCTGTGGATTCCTTCGGTTGAACTAGCGCGGGAGAGAATCCGAAGGCGGGTGGCCCTCGGTGGACATGACATTCCGGATAAAGACATTATTCGCCGATTTGCACGCAGCTTGAAGAATCTGGTTCAAGTGTATGCTGCGATGGTGGACTCTTGGGAGCTATTGGATAACCGGACACCGACTCCGAGCTTGCTCCTCTCGTCGGAATCCGCTACCTTACAAGAATTGGAAGCACTTCTATGCAGCCCATAGAGACAGCATCAATTGAATCACTCAGCCGAGCTCAAATTAGGCACGCGGCTGTAGTAACCATGGAGAAGGAACTCCGTGAGGAGCACAAACGCTGGGGCCTTCCGCTGATCGTGTGGCAAGAGGGACGAGTCATAGGGCAGGAACCCTGAAAACTGAACTCTGAATTCTAACAACCTTGAGCGCGGCGACCCCCATTGAACCTGACCGCTATGCTGACACGGGTTTCTCAGTAGCCGACACCCCGCCAGCCATCAACGCCCTGCTCTTCCGCCGGATGATGGAGAAGAGTGGAGAAGAGCGGCTTCGCATCGGCTGCCAAATGGCAGACGATGCCCGGAGGCTTGTCTGGTCGGGTAATCCGCAAGAGCTACCCGAGGAAGAACGCCGCCAAGAGTTCTTGAACCGCTTCTATGGCGCCGAACTGAATTCTGAAAACTAGCAAACTCCATCCGTCATCGCCAAGTTGATCGAAACCGCCAAGTCGCTCGGTCAGGAAATCCCTAAGCCGAAAGGAAGTCTTTCCTACGCCTGAACTGAATGTCAAAAATCGAGATTTGAACATTTAATGGCTGGGCTGAATGGCGCGGGATTAAGCGGCGAGATCGTGATTTGAGTTGTGGTGATACTTGGCGTGATAGCTGGCACGGGGCTTGGTCATGAAGGTGTAGTTTTTGGGCCTTCGCTTGCGGCAACGCGGCTCG
>JBCCJK010000014.1 GCA_039027815.1 Verrucomicrobiota bacterium | reverse complement strand
GGGAAGGGAGAGCCGGTGTCTTTCGAGCCAGCCCTGCGTTGCTCCTCGGTTACGGTGCCTGCACCGCGCCCTCGTCGCGCCTTGGTCTGGCCCGAAATCCACTCGGCCATTCTACCAGCCAATTCTGCAGCTTGGTATTAGGCAATCGTGCAGTTCAACTGCGTCGACTGCTTTTTCCTTTTGGCTGCGGCTGAACAGCTCGCTCCTTTTGTCGGAGGGACTTTCGGTAGACGAAGTGGGAGGGCCAGGACGGGCCCCTATGATGACCACAGGACGGTGCGAATAGAAGCTGGGTTCAACCGCAAACACTCACCAGGTGACCGCCGGTCTTCCGGCAAAGCCCCGCTTTGACGGAAACTTCGGGTCTGCCTACTCGATCAGCTTGCCGCTGAAGGTGGTGATCTCATCGGTTCCGGAAACGATCGTTTGCAGCTCTTCGCTGAGGGCGGGAGCGGCTTTGACCTTCACTTCGAGTTTCCCGTCCTCTGATGCACGGACGTGACAGTTGGCTTGGAAGGCGGGATCGGTTTTTTTGAAATCGCTCCGCTGGTGAGCGCCCCGGCTTTCTTCCCGGGATTGGGCGGCCAGGATGGTGGCTTCGGCTGACATGATGGAGCCCTCCAAGTCGAAGGCCAACATGAGGTCTTCGAAGCCTTCGGAGTCGGGCCGGACGTCGAGGTCTTGGATCCGTTCTTTCAATTCGCTAATTTTTTCCAAGCCACCTTGGAGGCGCTCTCCGTCCCGCACCACGCCGCAGTGCTCCCACATGATGTTCCGCAGCTCCCGCTGGAGCGGTCGTGCCACTTCACTGCCGGTGCGCAGGAAGCTATTGATTTTGTCGTGGGCTTTTTGGACCACCTCGCGCGAGCGCATTTGCACGTCCATGCGAAGGGAGCGTTCGGCGGCAGAGCGTCCGGCCCTCTTTCCGAAGATGAGGATTTCGGCGAGCGAGTTGCCGCCGAGTCGGTTGGCCCCGTGAAGGCCGCCTGTGACTTCGCCGGCCGCGAAGAGGCCGTCGATCCCGGTCCAATGGTCATCCGGTTCGACCACGATGCCTCCCATGGAGTAGTGGGCGGTGGGGGCGACTTCCATGGGTTGCTTGGAGATGTCGATCATGAGGGTGTCGAGAAACTGGCGATACATCCGGGGCAGCTTTTCAACGATGAAGGCTTTGTCCTTGTGGCTGATGTCGAGGTAGACGCCGCCATTGGGGCTGGAGCGGCCCTCCACGATTTCGGTGTAGTTGGCCATGGCCACGCGGTCGCGCGTCGAGAGTTCCATCCGCTCGCTATCGTAGCGGCCCATGAAGCGTTCGCCCTCGCCATTGATGAGGTGCCCGCCTTCGCCACGGACGGCTTCGGTCACGAGGGTCCCGGCGATTTCCTCTGGAATGACCATTCCGGTGGGGTGGAACTGGACCATTTCCATGTCGGAGAGGGTGCAGCCGCCTTTGAGGGCGAGGTAGAAACCGTCGCCCGTGTTTTCATTTCGCCTGGAGGAGCTTTTCCGCCAGATGCGGGTGTGCCCGCCGGCTGCGAGCACCACGGCGTCGGCCAGGTGGACGGTGCGCTCGCCTGAGCGAATGTCGAAGGCCATGGCCCCGAAGCAGGTGCCCTCACTGATGAGGAGTTCGGTGACGTATTGGGAGTCGAGGACGGGGATGCGGAGTTGCTCGGCCTTATCGATCAAGGCCATGAGGATGGAGCGCCCGGTGTAGTCGCCCGAATAGCAGGTCCGACGGTAGGTGTGGGCGCCGAAGAATCGCTGGTCGAGGGCCCCATTTTCCAGCTTGGCAAAGTTGGCTCCCCACTCATCGATCTCGAGCACGGCTTCCATGGACTCTTTGGCCATGAGTTCGATGGTCCGCGGTTCGCCCACGCCGTAGCCTTCGAGGTAGGTGTCGGCGAAGTGCTGTTTCCAATCGTCCTGAGGATCGACGTTCCCAAAAGCGGCATTGATCCCGCCCGCGGCCAGGACGGTGTGGACGTCTCGCTTGTCCCGCTTGCCCAGAACGGAGACTTCCAGTCCGGCGAGCTTGGCCTCAATGGCGGCGCGCAGGCCAGCGCCACCGCTGCCGATGACGAGAATATTGGAGATGCGGGTCTGATGGGGAATGGATTTCATGAGTTTGGAGTGGGGCGACGATCGATCAGAAACAACGGGAGAGACTGATACCCAATCTCATTACGAAACGCAAATCCTACCCGGACCAATTCTGGTCCCGGTGAGGTGGACAGGGAGAGGCCGCAGATCAGCCTGGGAAGTCCTTTTCCCCTGCAACCTGTGCCGTGGGGTAGTCGGTGTAGCCCTGAGCGCCGGTCGGGGAATACCAAGTGGACATGTCGCCTTCCTTAGAGAGTGGCCAGCCCTTGGCGAACCGCTCCACGAGGTCGGGATTGCTGATGTAGGGCCGCCCGAAAGCGATGAGGTCCGCGTGGCCGCTTTGGAGTCTTTCTTCGGCGGCGGCTTGGTCGTAGCCGCAGTTCCCGATGAGAGGGCCGTGAAAGGGCTCGCGAAACTCGGCCAAGGTCATGGGTTCTCCCAACTCGTGAAAGCCGAAGGCCAGCCCGTCCATGACGTGGAGGTAGGCCAGGCCGTGCGAGTTCAGTTGTTGGGCGGTGTAAAGGAATTGCTCGCGATAATCGGGTGAGCCCATGTCGTTGAAGGCGCCGTTGGGCGAGAGGCGGACGCCGATGCGTTCTGCGGGCCATTCGGCGAGCACGGCGGTCAGGACTTCGCCCAGGAGGCGGTAGCGATTTTCCAGACTCCCTCCGTAGGAATCGCTGCGCTGATTGGTTTTCGACTGAAGAAACTGGTCGAGGAGGTAGCCATTGGCGGAATGGATTTCCACTCCATCGAAGCCTGCCTCGCGCGCCAGCCGAGCGGCTTGGCGGTAATCGGCCACCAGGGCAGGAAGCTCTTCGGTGGCAAGCGGACGGGGCGTTTCATGAGGGTGCTTTTGGCCATCGGCTCCATGAACGCCTTCGCCCTCAATCGCGATGGCGGAGGCCGAGACGGGCCGTGCTCCCCCGAGAAAGCTGCTGTGCCCGGCCCGCCCGGTGTGCCAGAGCTGGAGGAAGATTTTGGCCCCTTGCGCTTGGACGGCGGCCACCACGGGTTTCCAACCATCTCGCATGGCCTCCGTCCAAATCCCAGGCGTCTCGACCCAGCCAAGGCCTTGGGGGGAGATGGTGGTGGCTTCGGTGATGACGAGTCCGGCATTGGCGCGCTGGGCATAGTATTCCGCCATGATGGGCTGGGGAATGCGGTCGGGTCCAGAGCGAGCCCGGGTCATGGGCGCCAGCACCACCCGGTTTTTTAGGGAGAGGCTGCCGAGTTGGGTAGCTTCGAGAAGTTTTGAGGAAGAGGAATCCATGTTCCCCCCTACACGCTTTTGGAAAAGGAGTCGTGCGATCTCTCGCGGAGGGTGCCCCAGGGGCTTGGGGCGACTTCTCTTCCAGATGGCCCTCTGCCACTCTGCCCCTTTGCAAAAAGCCGGTCCTTGCCAACGTATCGGGCGGAGCTTTTTCTTTCTTTTATGCGCCGCTGGTTTTTCCTTCTGAGCTTGGTCTTTTTGGCTCTCCCCTGGGGAGCGGTCGCCAAGCGCCCCAACGTCATTCTCATTATTACCGACGACCAAAGTTGGGATTCGCTGGGCTTCATGGGCGGGAAGGTGCACACGCCGCGTCTTGATCAGATGGTGCGGGAGGGTCTTTTGCTGACGGACTTCAATGTGACCTCGACGGTTTGCTCGCCTTCGCGTTACAGTTTCATGACGGGTCGCTACGCAGGCCATTGCACGGCCGAGAAGTTCCTGCACGAGCATCCCCCGGGCGACCAAACCCAAGTAGAAAACATCGGCGAATTGGAGCCCAATCGTTGGAATCTCGCCCGGGCCCTCCAGCGGGGTGGCTACAAGACGGGTTTCATTGGCAAGAGCCATCTCATCAATCACGAGTGGGTGGCGGAGGGCGGGGGCAGTCACGTCGGCCGTTGGGAGAAAGCGGGCTTTCAGCTCTACCCGAAAGACGCGGACCCGCGCGATCCCGAGGTGAGCGCCAAGATGCGCTACAATCACGCCAAGTGGTGCGAGGCCATGAAGGCTTACGGCTTCGATTTTGTGGACGGTTACTACGCCGCCAATCTGCGCGAGTTGTTCAATGAGTCCCTGAATGTCCACAATCTGGAGTGGACGGTTTCGAAGGCTTTCCAGTTCTTGGAGACTTACCGGGAAGATCCCTTCTTCCTGTATTTCTCGACCACGCTCCATCACGGGCCGGCGCCTTGGAACAACCAATACAGTCTGGAGGCGGATCCTCGAATGACTGGAGAGGGCTTTGTGCCCGAGGGTTTCGACGTCATGCCGAGCCGGGAAGACGTCTTGCGGCGCAACCGAGAGGCCGGCTTCAAGGACCGGGCGGCCTATGCGCTCTGGCTCGACGATGGGGTGGGCGCCATCCTCGACAAGGTGGCGGATTTGGGCCTGGAGGAGGACACGCTCATCGCCTTCGTCCCGGACCATGGGTCCTATCGACACGGGAAGGCCACGCTGCATGACTATGGCATGCGGGTCCCGATGATTCTTCAATGGAGGGGGACCATTCGACCCGGGAGTGAATACGATGGCATCGTGGCCAACATCGATTTCGCGCCCACGATTTTGGATCTCTGCGGGGTGCCGGTGCCGCCCCATTACCAGATCGACGGCTTGAGTTTCCGCCGGGCTGTCTTGGGCGATCCGCGGCCGATCCGGGGCCATCTTTTTGGCGAACTGGGCCATTCCCGCGCGGTCAAAACCAAGGATTGGAAATACATCGCCATCCGCTACCCGGAACGGATTCAGAAGCGGATCGATGAGGGAGAGACCTTCCGCAGTTACCATGGCGAGCGGATGGAAGCTCCCTACCTGACCCGCAATGGACACCTCGGGCATCACGCGGCCGTCAAGAACCCCAATTACTTCGTGCGGGATCAGCTCTACAGTTTGCAACGTGATCCCGAAGAGACCGAGAACGTCTTTCGCGAGAACCCCGAGGTGGCCCAGCAGATGCAGCGCTTGCTCAGCCAGGCAGCCCGGCAGTTTGAGGGCCGACCCTTTGGCGAATTCACGAACTGAGTTGGCCTCCGGGGACGGGGAACGTAGTCAAATGGGATGAGTTCCAAAGAGTCTCCGGTGGCGATTGTGGGCGCGGGCGTGGCGGGGTTGGCGGCGGCTTGGGAGCTGTCTCGAAACGGGCGCCCGGCGGTGGTTTTTGAAAAGAGCCGGGGCTTTTCCGGGCGAGCTGCTTCCCGCAGCCGCTCGGGGGTGCGCTATGACTACGGGGCCAATTTTTTCAAGTTGGCGGAGGACCGGGTGGGCGAGGTGATTCGCTCTCACTTGCCCACCGAGGAACTGGTGGAAATTCCTGGGGAGGTGCGCGTCTTGACCGAAGACGACGAGATTCTCCCGGGCGACGAGAAGGCCAACGCCGAGACGAAGTGGACCTATTCCTCGGGAATCAGCACCTTGGGCAAGCTTTTGGCCCAGGCGGCCAACCGGGCCGAAATCGTGCGAGAAACGCAAATTGCCGAGGTCATGGGGAGCGGGCAATCGTGGCGACTCCTAAGCCCGGCCGGCGAGAGTTACGGGCCTTTCGAGCAGGTTCTGTGGACCCTCCCCGCCCCGCAAAGCTATCAAATTCTGAAAGCGTCTTCGCTCGAGGGGAGCTGGCTGGAGTGCTTGGGGGAGTGCTCGTATCATCGCCAATTCACCTTCGTCCTCGGCTATCATCACGAGCCCGCACGGCCAGCAGGAGTGCACGCGCTGGTGAACCTGGACCAGGGGCATGACATCGCTTGGCTCTCTTTTGAAGAGGACAAACCAGGACATGTCCCGCCTGGTCAATCGGTCCTGGTGGTGCAGATGGCCCCTGAATGGAGTGCGGGGGAGTTTGCGAGCGAGCGCGAGCTACTCCTGCACGAAGTGGTGGAAAAGGTGGCCGCGATTTTGGGGAGCGATTGGGACCAGCCGGATTGGTGGGATAGCCAGCGCTGGAAATTTGCGCACCCGACCCGGCTCCTGGATCGGGGCCTCTTGGAAGAGGAAGAGTGTGCGGGGCTGGGCTTTCACTTCGCCGGGGACGCACTCGTGGGGAAAGGGAGGGTGCCCTTGGCCTTGGGGACTGGTTTGGAGGCTGCGGATCGTCTTCTGGGAAAGCGGGAAGCTGTTTGATCCGAGGGTCTTTTCAGACAAGTTCCGATCTTGATGGCTTCCTCTTCCGAGCAGGGTCTGCGAACGAGCGACTTCGATTACCTGTTGCCCTCGGAGCTGATCGCTTCGCGGCCGCTCGCGGATCGCTCCGCTTCCCGCATGATGGTGGTGGATCGGGCGCGGGGAACGATTTCGCATGGCCAGTTTCGCGACTTCTCCGAGTCTCTGGGAGAGGGCTCGCTCTGCGTGTTCAATGACACGAGGGTGGTGCCAGCCCGCTTTTTTTCGGACGAGGGGAAGGTCGAGCTTCTCAAGTTGGAAGCGGCCGAGCCCTGTCTTTGGCGCTGTCTCGTGAAACCCGGCAAGCGCATGAAAGTAGGGCGCAAGATTGCCCTGGGCGGGGTGGAAGGGGTGGTCGAGGCGGTCTTGGAAAACGGCGATCGCCTGATTCGCTGGCAATCATCGATCGAAGAAGACCGCTACGGCCAACTCGCGCTGCCGCACTACATGGAGCGGGAGATGGAGCCAGAAGATCGCGAGCGCTATCAAACCGTCTATGCCGCCAAAGAAGGCGCGGTGGCCGCGCCCACGGCCGGCCTCCATTTCACCCCTGAAATGATGGAGACGCTTCCGCATGTGTTTGTGACGCTGCACGTGGGGGTAGGAACCTTTCGGCCGGTTAAGGCGGAGAAGGTGGCCGACCACGAAATGCACGCCGAGCGCTTTCACCTGAGCGAGGAGACGGCCAGGCGGATCAATGAGGCGAGGCGCGTGGTGGCCATTGGCACCACCACGGTGCGGGTGCTCGAGAGCCAGGCCGATCCAGCCGGATCGTTGCAAAGCGGTTCGGGAGAGACGAGCGTCTTTCTTTTCCCGCCTTATGACTTTCGTTGCGTGGACTCGCTCCTGACGAATTTTCACCTTCCCCAGTCCACCCTCCTCATGCTGGTGAGCGCGCTGGCGGGGCGCGAACTCATTTTGGAAGCCTACGCCAAGGCGGTGGAGGAACGCTACCGGTTCTTTAGTTATGGGGATTGCATGCTGATTTTATGAAGACTTATGATTATGTCATTCTGGGGGGAGGAAGTGCCGGCTACGCGGCCGCCCGGACCGCGGTCGGGCTGGGGATGGAGACGGCTGTCATTGAGGGCGGGGAGCCCATGGGAGGGCTCTGCATCCTCCGGGGATGCATGCCGAGCAAAACCTTGATTGAATCGGCCAACCGAGCGCTCTCGATCCGTCACGCGAGAGACTTTGGCTTGCGGGCCGAGGACTACCAGGTGCATCCAAAAGAAGTCCGAGATCGCAAGCGGGCTTTGATCGCCGACTTTGCGGGCTATCGCCAAGAGCAGTTGCAATCGGGGAAGTTCGATCTGGTGCGTGGGCGCGGCACGTTTCTGGATGAACACAGGCTGCGTGTGGCTCCCCTGGATGGATCGCCTGCTTGGGTGATGGGCGCGAGGGCGGTCCTGATTGCGACGGGCTCTCGCCCTCGTTTGTTGGAGATTCCTGGTCTGGAAGAGGTGGGGTATTGGCTGAGTGATGATGTCTTGGACGCAGAAGTGTATCCGGAGAGGATCGCGATTTTGGGTGGAGGGGCCATCGCTTTAGAGATGGCCCATTTTTTCGATGGGATTGGCAAGGAGGTCTCTCTCATCCAGCGCAGTCCTCGTTTTTTGCGCGAATTTGACCCGGAGATTTCAGAGGCCCTGCTGGAGAGCTTTCGAGAGCGGGGGATGCAGGTGTTTTCCGGCACGACCTTGCAGGGGTTTGAGAAAACCGAAGGGGGCAAGAAAGTGATCTTCGAGCAGGCTGCGGAGCGGAAGGAAATCGAGGTCGATGAGATCCTGCTTTCAGTGGGTCGCCTTCCCGAGAGCCGCGGCCTCCAGATGGAGGCGGCCGGGCTGGCCATGAATTCTCATTGGGTCCAAACCGGTCCGGACCAGCGGACCGGTCGGGCGCATGTTTTTGCGGCAGGCGATGTCTGTGGTCCCTTGGAGGTGGTGCACCTGGCGATTGAGCAAGCGGAACGGGCGACGCGCAATGCAGCCCGCCAGCTGGGGAAACTCGGGGGAGAGGCGGAGGAGATGAGCTACCGCTTGAAGCTCTTCGGCATCTTCACCAGTCCCGAGATGGCGCTCGTGGGAAGGAGTGAAGAGGAAGCGCGGGACGAAGGGATTCCGGTCGTGGCAGCCCGTTACCCCTTCGACGATCACGGCAAGAGCCTGGTCATGGGAGAGACCTCGGGGATGGTCAAGCTGATCGCTCACCGAGAAACGGGAGAGATTCTGGGAGGGCAGGTGGTCGGCCCGCACGGAGTCGAACTCATCCATGAAATCGTGGTGGCCATGCGCTTCCGGGCCACGGCGCAGCAGCTGGCGACCACGCCCCATTACCATCCGACCTTAGCGGAAATTTGGACCTATCCGGCGGAGGAGTTGGCGGAAGCCACCCAAGGATGACCAAGAGAGTGTTTGCAGGAGGAATCAAGCGGTTGGCTTTTTTGGCTAAGCCCAATCGGACTCCGAGTGAGCCAAGCATCCCCTCTGTCTTGACAAATCTGACTTATGACGGTTTTTTCCCCGACATCTCTCCTGTGTGCTTCGGCACCAGGACGCAGGGCGACTTCTAAGGGGGTCGCCCTCGCATTTTCTATGACAACGAGTTGAAGACCATTCTCTACATCGATGGCTTCAATCTTTACTACGGAGCCTTGAGAAAGACGCCTTTCCGATGGCTGGACCCCATTCGCTTGGCAAGACAGGCCTTCCCTAAAAACAGGATCGTCGGGACCAAGTATTTTTCGGCCAAGGTCGATCCAGCGATTGGCGATCCTCAAGCTCCGGTGAGGCAGGCGATCTATTGGCGTGCCTTGAAAACCTTGCCTCTTTTGGAGATTATTGAGGGGCAATTCCGAACACGTCGTAGCTGGGCCAAGGTTGCCTCACCTCCGCCCGAGAAAATCGAGGTCCTCAAAAACGAGGAAAAAGGATCGGACGTGAACCTCGCCTCCTATCTGCTTCTGGATGCCTTCCAGAACAAGTTCCAGGCGGCCATTGTCATTTCGGGAGATTCCGACCTCTTCACTCCGATTCGCATGGTAAAAGATCAGTTAAGCAAGCCAGTAGGGGTTCTCAATTCTCAGCGGCTTTCGGGACCCCACAAGCCCAAAGAAAGAAAGAACGCGGGCCTTAGACGTGCGGCGAGCTTTTACAAAAAGGGCGTCACGTGGGCCCAACTTGAGAGGTCTCAGTTTCCAGATTCTTTACGGGACAAAACGGGGCCCATGAAAAAACCAAGCAAATGGTGAGCTGCCGGCCACTGAGTCGTTCGTGAGTCCTTTTGGAAAAAGCAAGCGACCACAATTGATTGAGCCCCGTGTTCGAAAAACCAGCAAGAATCAATACGCCCGAGAGGAATCGAACCTCTATCTACGGCTCCGGAAAACTCTGTTTCCAAGGGCAAATCGTCAATGAGTTGCCGGTTAGGTTACAATAAAATTCTCCAAGGTTGTTTTTATTTCGTTGAACGGGCGCGAAATTGGCTGACAGTGATATGTGCGTAAATTTTGGCGTGTCCTTTGGGTGCTGTCAGCAATGTTAGCCGCATCGTTGGGGGGTGTTTTGGGTAACCGTTGGGCAGATAATCCACCGGGATCGAGCGTGGTGCGCGGGTTGGTTGCCCTGCCGCAAATTTTGGTGGAGCAAATTGGCGACGAAGTGTTTTTGTGGAGCGCCCTAATTCTGTTTTTTTTGATCTCAGTCGCTGCCCTGATACGCGCTAGACAAAGTCATGATGAGGACTCCTGAGGGAGGTTTTTATCAGAGTTGACCCTATACTGCACAGAGCCTTCATCTCTGATGACCATGTGTGCTCCTCTATTTGCTGAATCATCAAGGACCAGCGTCGTTATGTATTCGGAAAGGCTGGTGTAACCCAATCGTTTGGCGCGATCCTTGGCGCGTTCAAGCGTGTCACCTGGCAGGTAGATTGTGGTGCGGCTGTTTTTGGGAGGCGTTGACATTGGCTAGGTCATTTTGGCGCAGCATCCATTCGATGTAGCTGCTAAGGCTGGTGTGCGCTCCAAGGCGCGCCCGCTTGCGTGTGGTTGCAAGTATGGGCTCTGGGAGGCTGATGGTGGTGCGTTCTTTTCTTACCCTTTGGGGCGCTGATGTGGTTCGAATGGCGTCATGTGTATCAGTTTTTATGCCTATTAGTCAATTTATAAAATTATTGTGATGCTTTTTCGTTGACCAGTGTATGCAATTTGCATACACTTAGCATCATGCAAATTAAGAGGACTACTCTCAACCTGCCGGATGAGGTCCGGCGGAAGTTGGAAGAGGGCGCTGCGCGGGAGTGTCGCTCCCTCAGTGGCCAGGTGGAGTGGCTGATTCGGCAGTCCGAGGCGCGGGAGCAATCCAACGCGGAGGTGGTTGATGCCTAAACGCGCCCTCCCATCCGCGCCGGAGCCTTCGTGGTCGGTCCCTTTCTTGGCAGCCTACTGGCAGCTGACCCCGGATTTTATCCGCCGTGAGATCAAGGCGGGACGGTTTCCGGGCGCTTGGCAGGCGGGC
This sequence comes from Verrucomicrobiota bacterium, assembly GCA_039027815.1. Classification (NCBI taxonomy): domain Bacteria; kingdom Pseudomonadati; phylum Verrucomicrobiota; species Verrucomicrobiota bacterium. Next base: position 45,290 of record JBCCJK010000014.1, on the reverse strand, counting down.
AGTGACTGGCGGATACCGATCTCGGCTATCAATTCATACGCAGCAGCTCGACGCATTCACGGGACGGAGGCGGCAGCATGAGGGTGATCCCGGTGCAGTGGGTTGCCGCGCCTGATGGTGTGACTCCGGCCTGTTTTTTTTGGCGGATCGAGGATCACGCTGCATTGGGCGAGAGTGCTGAGTTTGAGCGCTGGTGGGAGCGAGTGGTGGCGGAGAGTGTGGGCTGCGTGCTCATGCACGGTCACTGGTGGCTCGGTGATCCGGTGGCGATTTCTTTTTTCAAGATTGGTGGACTCCCGAAGTCTGACCAACTCCAACCGCCTTTATTTTTTGCCCTAGATGAGGAGGCGGTGGCATGATCGACGAGACGCCACTGCAACGCATGGAGCGCGAGCAGGCGGAGCAACCGTTGTTGCTGGACGTGCCTGCGGATGTGCTGGCGGTGGCTGAGGCGGCGGGAGAGTATACCGGTGCGCTCCTAGCCAGTGCGCGGCCCGAGGTCTACAAGCAGTGCGTGGCGTGTCTGGCTGCAGGAGTGCCTGTCAAGGTAGCCGCAAAAGCTCTCAATGTTTCTACTCGGACTCTGGCGGGAGTCCGAGAGCGGGAAGCCGGTGACATAGCAACCCTAAAGTCGTTGATAGCCAAGGATATGGCGTCGGTTGTGCATCGTGGCGTGGAGTTACTGGCTCAGAATCTTGAGGCGCTTTCGCCGGATAAACTGGCCGTGACGATTGGGATCCTGACCGACAAGCTGCAAGCGCTCACGGGTGCGCCCACGTCCATTGTCCAGCACCTACAGGCGGAGACGGTGGACGACCTCAATAACATGCTTCAGGCCATCGAGGTGGAGGCTGAGGAGGTGCCGGGAATGGGTTTGGTTGGGGACGGGCGGGAGACAAAGGGGATTTCGGATGGTCGGGCGAACAGTGAGGATGCGTTCAATGGATAGTTTAGCCGTAGTTCAAAATTCATTTTCAACGAGTTATGAGTATTAGTTACCAAGTTAGTTACCAAACCGGGGAGTATTCTGGGGGTTTTGGGGGGATCGGTGTAGGTTTTTGGGGGGTGCCTCTCGAGGGGGGCGGGGGGGGTCGCGCCCGTCGCTGTCTCTCTATATTCTATATGGTTTCGGCCTCTGGAGTTTTTGCTACAAAGGGAGGCTTGCGATGACGGAGGGGGCGGTGTTGGAGACCGATTTGGTTCGGCAGTTTGGATTGCCCCGCGATGTGTTCCGCGACATTCGGTCGGGGATCGCTTCGAAGGGACTGCATTGGGAAAAAAATGGCGAGGGGGCGATTGTCTGGCTGGAGGCGGGGAAGGCTTTGTTGGCGGTGGAGCTGCCTGGTAAGCCGACGGAAAAAAAGGGGCCGGTGGCTCTCACGCTGCATGTGACGCAGCTTTGGAGGAATCCGCGGGTGTTGGAGGCGGAGGATCGGTCGGGGGCGCTACAGGGGCGCGTGCGCGTCCGGGTGCGGGATGCTGGCAAGTTTGTGATCGGGATGGAGGTCCGGGATTGCGTGGAGGAATCGGAGGGGGTGTGGAGCTGCCGCTGCCACCCGCGAAGAAAGGGTCGCTATTAGAATTTCCAGAATACAAACACTTGCATTATGAAAACTACAATTCTTTATCACCAAAACTGCCTAGACGGGTTCGGCGCGGCTATGGTGGCTCTGTTGAACTTTCGCTCGGAAGGGGAGGTGCGGCTGGTGCCGTGGCAGTATCAGACGCCTTGCCCGGTTTTGGACGAGATGGTGTTTGAGCGGGTGGTAGTGCTGGATGTCTCGGGCGACAGAGACGAGATGGAGGCGCTGGCGCACCGCTCTGTTGAAATGTGGTGGTTGGATCATCATGCGATTAGTGCCAGCACAACAAGGGCCGCCGTAGGAGGTGGGGCGAAGGTGGTGTTATCCAGCACAGACGCGACCTGTGTTTTGGCGTGGAAGACGTTTTTCCCGGAGTCGAATTGGATTCCGCCGGTGTTGCGCCATGTCCAAGACTACGATCTCTGGCTTTTTGATCTGCGGGGTACGCGGGAAGTTTGCGAGCGGCTGCGGTTGCTGGGCTGGGTGGAGTCTGCCTGGTTGGAACTGTTGTCTGACGAGGGGGATGAGGTGGAGCGCTTGGAGAATGAGGGGCGTTTGCTGGTGGCGGCCAGAGATAACGAGGTGGAGCGGATCGCCAAAAACGTGGCGGTGCAGGCTCGCCTTCGGCTGGCAATGGTGAACTCCACAGTCTGGCCGAATGAGGTGGCGGAGCTTGTGCTGGATCTGCACGAGGAGGTCGATGTGGTAGGGGTGTGGTATGCCCGCCGGGGCTTGGTAAAGTGGTCGCTTCGAGCGCGAAAGAATACCGTGCCAGTCAATGAACTTGCGGCGATTTTTGGAGGGGGTGGCCATGCTTGTGCGGCCGGCTGCGTCATGGAATGCACGCCGATGGCTCATGATTTACGGCTGAGCGATGCGCTGGAGACGCTGCAGGAGAAAGGAGGGCTGACTGCATGAGTGGGGCTGAGAATGTGGGATTGGTGTTGTTGCTGGTCGGTGTCGGGTTGGCGATGATTTGGATTTATCTTTTGGGGCAGAAGGTTGGTCAGATGGAGGGGCGTAGGCAGGCGGATGCTTTTGGCTGTCTGAAGTGCCGACGCCGGGCGGCTCGTTTGCAGAAAATAGGAAGAAAGGAGGCCGAGTGATGGACTTGTTCGCAATGGAAGACAGCGAAAGCCCGTTCTCTCGTTGGAAGCGTGAGCTGCGCATCGGGACGGTGCGAGAGCAGGGCGAGGGTATGATGCCTTGGATTGCTAAGACCGGCTCTGTGGTGGCTCGTGGGCAGGTTGAAGAAGAGGCGTGCTATAGCTTGGCGAAGAAGCTGGGCGTGGCGTGGCCTCCCTCCTTGTATTTCCAACAGAAAAAGGAGGGAACGAAGTGAGGCGGCGAGAGCAAGAGATTCACTTTGAGGGGGCGGTGGCTTGGTTTTGGATGGGATCCCGGGCGGAGCGCGTGCAGGTGGTGGTGGATGCGGAAGATGCTTGGCGGGTGCGGGGGCGGGTGTGGTCGCTCCATGAGCGCGGTGTCCGATGCAAGGAGGCGAGCCTGCTGCTGCACAGGCATGTGTTGGGGCTGCTGCCTCCTCGGCGTCCTTGGGTGCGGGTGGTGAATGGAGATTTCACGGATTGCCGGAAGGCAAATCTGCGGGTGGTCTTCACGGCGGCAGAGGAGGAATCGGCGGCGAGTGTGCGCGATGCGTGGGCGAAGCGGCTGCGCATCGGGCGCGAGATGGTGGAGCAGGTGCGCCTGTCGGCCAGGACTGCTTCGGCGCTGGATTCGGAGAGGCAGCCGGTGGGTATCCGGGAGTGGCGCGGGATGGTTCAGGCGAGGGTGTGTGTGGATGGAGAGAGATTCAGCAAGGCGTTCTCAATTGAGCGCTGGGGGCGTCGCAACGCTTGGCAGCAGGCGGTGGCTTGGCGTTTGAGTGTCTTGCGGGATGCTGGCCGCGTGGTGGTGTTTCCGGAGACGGGCGAGGCAGTGTCTGCCGAGCAGGTGCTGGGCGAGGTGGGGATGCGGGTGGTGGAAGGGAGGGCTGCGTGATGAGTGTTCTGGCTGCGGAAAATCGCGTGCTGCGGATCAAGGATTGGGAAGGGACGTTTGAGACGGGGGATACCAAGAAAAAGGTCAAAAAAATGAACTGGTTTCCGTGCCCTTCCGGATGTGAATCGAATGGCTTCCTTACGCTGTCCGGACGCGGTGCGGATGGATTCCGGACGCTTGGCGTATTCCAAGCGCTTTGTCAGGGGTATGCCGGAAAGTTCGTTTGGGACCGTGCTAAAGGGGTTTCTCGGGATGGGCGATTTGTGAAGCGGTCGGGGAAACCGATGAGCTTGGCGGAGATCGCAACGCTGTGTCGGGTGACTGTGGAGGTGTTGGAGGCGGAATTGGCGGTGTTGGAAGATCCAGATGTCGGTTGGGTTTTGTGGGAGCGTTCGGACGACGTTCGGACAGCATCCGCACTAGAGGAGAGGAGAGGAGAGGAGAATGAGGAGATCCCCCCTAACCCCCCAGCGGGGGAATTGGGTGGTGGTGTTGCGGAATCTTCGGATCAGGAATCGCTTTCGTTGACTTCGGAACCTGATTTCTCGGAAGAAAAAAAGCCGCGATGGGAGCCATCGCCGGAGCAGCGGGTGCTGAACGAGACGAAGCGATGGAACCGGCGGGAGAGCACGGAGTGGTCTGCCAAGGAGCTGAAGGCGTGGCGGGCGGTGCAGAAGCGGGCGGATTTCGTGCGAGAGCTGGCGCTGGTGGTGCGCTACTACCGGGCGGCGATTCCGGCGGAGGAGGATATTCGGCGGCGCGATTTGCAGACGCTGCTCAACAACTGGAGCGGTGAGGTGGATCGCGCCAGTTCGTTCTTTCCCGACGCTCGCCGCCCGAACAAAGGGCCGCGTGAGACGGTGCCGTTGGGCGAGGATGTGACGCGCGCGACGCGGGCGTTGTGGCAGCGGGAGGTGCCTTGGGCGCAGCTGCCGGATGCGGAGCGCAAAGAGGTGCTGGCGTGGCTGCAACGCGAGAAAGGAGAGCGCTGATGAGTGATTTCGAGCCAAGAAAAATGCCGTCTTCGCTGGAGGCGGAGGAGGGGGTGGTGAGCTGCTTGTTCCGCGATCCGAAAGGGTTGATTCCCGGGGCGCTGGCGGATATGCCGCCGGGGGTGTTCCATCACTTTGCGGTGCGGACGGTGTTCGAGGCGGTGTGTGCTGTCTTTGAGAAAAAGTCGGCCTGTGATCTCCTGCTGGTGACGCAGGCGCTCATGGACGCGGGCAAGCTGGATGACGCGGGCGGTGCGGGTGAGGTGACTCGCTTGGCTACGCTGGAGCCGGACACGGCGAACTACGCGCACTACGTGGCAATTCTGCGGGAGAAGCACAAGCTGCGCGAGGCCGTGGGGATTGCTCAGCGCATGTTGGGGGCGATTCATGGTCCGGATTGCCAATGGCGGACGGTGTTGGAGGAGGCGAGCGGGGCGTTGATGGACCTCCAGCGGGAAGGGAGTCAGGATCGGCTGCGTTCGGCGAAGACGGTGGCGATGGAGGCGATGCAGGAGCTGGAAGGCCGCATGAGCTCGCGGGGTTCGGTGACGAAAGGGTTGCCGACGGGCTTGGCGGAGATCGACCGGGCGCTGCAGGGACTGTCTCCGGGCGACTTGGTGACGATTGCGGCGACGCCGGGGAGCGGGAAGTCATCGCTCGCGCTGAATATCGTGGCCCACATCACGGGTCTCAATCCGCAGGCGGGGGTTATGATGTTTCCGATGGAGATGCCGGATCGGGATGTGATGATTCGAGGGCTGATGTGTGGGGCGGGGGTCAATTTGACGAAGGCGCACACGGGCATGTTTTCAGAGGGTGAGTTGAAGCGGGTGCTGCAGTCGGGGGCGCAATGGGCGTCGCGACGAGTGTGGTTCGATGATTCGCCGAGCGTGACGCACCACCACATCATGGCGCGGTGTCGGCAGGTGGCGAGTCAGTGCCCTTTGGACTTGGTGGTGGTGGATCATTTGCACCGGATGGCGGGTCGCCCAGGGCAGGAGGATCAATGGGCGATAGCGGAGAACGTGCAGGGGCTAAAGAATCTGGCGTTGGAATTGCGGGTGCCGGTGCTGCTGCTCTGCCAGCTCAAGAAAATTGAGCGTCCAGGGGGTCGCCCGACGGTGGGGGATTTGAAGGGCACGAACAAGATTTACGAGGAGAGCGACAAGATCCTTTTGCTTCATCGACCTCGCTATTGGGCGATGCAGAATGGGAAAAAGGGCGAGGATGGTGAACCGTTGGAGGATGATGGCATCTGCGAGGTGAATATCGCAAAGAACCGGAATGGTCCGGTGGGGGAAGTGAAGGTGAAGTTTTTGGGAGAGTTTACCAAGTTTGGGGATCTGGAAGGGGACCGAATGTATGGGTGATAACTCCAAAGTGAGGGACGCGATCCCTCAAGCAACGAACAACACCGAGGGCGAAACTCGCGTTCCTCTCCACTGACTGGTTATCAAAATTATGGATATATATGAACTGGCAATAGCCAAATCCACGCCAAAACAAGCGGCGCAGCTTGTCAAAGAAATGGCTGCTGAATCTGAAAAATACCGAAAGGCAATAACCGATGCGTTGATGCAACTCGAAACGAACTACGATGTCAATGGGAATTCGATGAAAGATAGCGATGCGGCAAGATGCCTTCGAGCTTCGCTTTGATAACGATCAACGCTCGCCACCGGCTACCGGCGGCGAGGCCACGAATCACCACCAACCAGAATGAAACCAGAAACCAATGAACTCGGAACGGGTAGCCGGTTGGTCTGCGCCGCCTTGTTCGACCTTTGAATTATGGATACCATGCAAGACGACCCAACCTGTGTCAGAACCCCACAAGTCCTCGAATGGATCGGGGAGCTTCACTGCGCAATCAAAGAACTGCAAAAAACAAAGAACTGCAAAAAACGTGCCATCAGCTTGATGAAAAATCCGCGCCGGTCATGCGCGTGATTCCCAGCGGCGATGAAGTATGCGGAAAAGATGACTGCGAACTGGTCACCATCGCGGACGAGATTAGAAGCGCCACGCGCAACGTGCAGATCGTGATTCGCAATCACCGTTCCATGTTGGATCGCGCCGAAGTGTAGGTCGAACGATGAGATCAGGGACTGCTGAGAGCGCGATCCCACAACACTAGAAAACTATGAAATCAGAAACGAAAACCAACAACGGAGGGGGAAGCGGTTCCTCTCCATCGGCTTGTTTGCCGATTCTGGCGCTGCCATCGGATACGGACGAGAAGACTGTTGCGGAATGCCGAGCCGCTGGATACCTGCCAGTGCTCACGGACTCCCCGGATTCAGTGCGGGTAATCCTGCCCGGATCGCAGGTGCAATCGTCCGATTTGCTCATGGCGGCATTGGCCGGTCTTTGCTGCCACCCGCAAGCGGACGGAAAACGAACGATGGTCGAAGAACTCCATCGGCGACTCAAAGCGCGGGAGTCTTCGGCGAACGATCAACGTGTGGCACCGGCCGAGAGCGGCCAGCCCGAAGCAAAGAAAGGAATTGAAGATGGGTAAAAGCGATGACAACACAGCCGAGAAGGCGGTTGACTACCACGGCCTTGTTCGGCTGTTCGTGGTTCTCTATGACGACAAAGGCGGGTTGCAATGCCCGATGATGTGGGATGCCGACTGCGAAGGAGCGTTGACCGCATGGTGGCACCCGAATCCAATCGCCACGTTCCCAAGCAGAGCGGATGCGCGAAAGGCAATCACGATCTCCACCAAATACGCTCAATTGGTGAAGGCTCAGGGTAAGCCTGAAAATACGGACTTTACCGAGTTTAAGAAGCACCTCCGAGTCGAGGAGCTTTGTCTGCCGAACAAGCAGATATAAGAACTTTGCAAGATTTCAGCTATGCCTAGCTCCTTCAGTATCAAGCGAAAAGGCGCTACCAGCGAACGCGGGCGACGTATGGCTCGTGCTCGGTGGGACAATGAGGCTCGGGAGTTCGAGCGACGGTTGGCGGCGCGGGAGGAGGAGTTGCCGCTTCGTGGGAATGGCTTGGAGGAGGGGGAGCTTTTGGGTGTTCTGCAATGGCAGGAGCGCTCGGGTCGAGTGCGGCGCTGGGTGGTGCGGCAGTCAAAGCGAAGCAATCAAATTAAGATTGATGGCGTGCCGAAGCCGAAGTGCTGGAGTTGGTTGCTGGCTCGACTGCGGAAACACACGGCCTGTTTGACTCGTTGACGATGTATAAGCTGGAGCAAATCGATCAGGCGCTAGCTTCGGGAGCTTGGCCGAAGGTGCCTACGGCGCATCCTCTGTTGCGTGTGCCTTCGGCGAAGGCGTTGGCGGCCGCGCGGCGTGAGCCGGCAAAGGCGGAGCCGCTGCGGCAGTTTCTGTGGAAGCGGGAGCGGAAGATCACGCTGGCTGTGGAGCGGCGGGTCGAACATGGATTTCGTTTACCAAGCTGGGATCGAGCGGATCGGGTCTTGGCGCAGCCAGGGGTGCGGGAGCTTTGTGTGTTTGGTGGCAACCGGGCGTCCAAGACGACGTGGGCGGCGGACAAAGTCATGAATGTGTTGATCGAAAAGCCGGGATCCAACGCATGGGTGTTTCACGAAAGTGAGTCGGAGAGCAGAGAGAGGCAGCAGCCCGAGTTTCACAAGCTGCTGCCTCCAGAGTGGCGAGGATTGAAGGGGAGGGGGGCAAATACTACGTTCTCCGAAAAGGGAGGATTTTCGGAGAATCGGTTTGTCCTCCCTAATATGTCGCGATTGACGTTTCGTTTCTACAAACAAGATATTCGATCCATTGAAGGGGGCGAGCTGGATATTGCGTGGTGTGATGAGTTGGTGCCGGTGGACTTTTTGAAGACGCTGCGGTATCGCTTGATGGACAGGGACGGATTGTTGTTGGTTACGTTCACTCCAAAAGAGGGCCTGTCGGATACCGTCCGAGAGTATGTGGATGGGATGGTTTGGGAGGAGTCCGCTCCGGCTCCGCTCCTCCCGATTCTGAAAGATGGAGACGTGGTCGGGCACAAGAAGCGTCCCTTGGTTGCGAGGTGTCGCAAGAAGAAGGCGAAAGTGGTGTATTTTTGGACGCAGCACAATCCATTTTTCAAGTATTCCAATTTGGTGGAAGAGTTGAAGGGAGAATCGGAAAAGGAGATCGATATTCGAGCTTACGGCTATTGTAAGAAAACTTCCGGAGCGCAATTTGCGCTGAATCAAGAGGGGCATGTGGTTTCTGTGGGTCGGCTTCCGAAGGTAGGAACGTGGCGGATGGTGGCTGATCCGTGCCCAGGCCGAAATTGGTTTATGCAATGGTGGTTGGCGACGCCGCAAGGCCAGCATATTTGCATGAGGGAGTGGCCTCAGCCAGATGATTACATTCCCGGAGCGGGTCCGCCCGGGGTGTGGGCCGTCCGTGGGAAGATGGCCGACGGCGAACGGGGGCCTGCTCAGTTGACGTTCCGGTTTGGTTATGAGGATTACAAGCTGGAGATTGAGCGCATCGAGCGTGAGCTGCACACGTTTTGCACAGGTGAAGAGGGGGGGAGGATAGAAGTCTTTGAGCGGATCATGGACAGCCGGTTTGCCAATCATCCCACGCTTTCTAGTAGCGAGGCGACGACGCATATTGAAGAGCTAGAAAAGCTGGGGCTGTTTTTTGAGCCTGCGCCCGGTGGTCGAGGTGTGTTTGAAAATGAGGGACCGCAAGCGATTGTGAGTTGGCTGCGATTCAACGAAGAGGAGCGAATCACGCCTTTGAATCAGCCGACAATGCTTTTCAGCGAGCGGGTGGAGAACACTCTGTATGCTATGGAAAACTGGACAGGCGCGGATGGCAATAAGGGGGCGACGAAAGATCCTATCGATTGTGTGCGGTATTACCGGCAGAGCGAGCCGGGGTATGTGGATTTGATGGGGATGCGGCAGGAGGCTTATGAACGGGAGAGGTTTTGAATAAACGAATAAGATGAGGCGGAACACTAAGAGAAGAATTTTGGATTTGGATGATAAGACGTTTACTTTCGCTGTCGAGCTTTGTGAGTTGGCGTATGAGTTGGAGTGTTGGCCTCCTTTTAGAGAATTACAACACGATGACAAAAATCCTCCCTTTGCGGGCGGGCCTTGGGTGTTGTGGGATTTGGCATTGGATATGTTGGGGTGCCCTAAAGATGGCGATGAGATTGATGATCCGCTTTATGAGGGAGAGGAGTTTACTCGCGAGTTTTACCGTGCCATTTGGGATGATATTGTAGGCTGCCGTGGAGATTGCGCTACTTTCTGCGATCTGCTGCGGGATGAAAGTCAACTGCCGATGTGTTGGGGAAGAGGGGAGGAACTGCACCGTCATGTTTATGGGTCAGAAGAATAACCGGAAATTATGGAAATAATCTACGCAAAACATTTGAAGGGGTTTCTTGTGGCAAAATGTAGTCGCGAAGATGCTCGCCGATTCAAAGGCAACGCTGGGTATTGGAGGGCAACGAGCCAAGACGTTCCGAGTCTTGTGCAAATGGTGGAATCGGACCTAGGCCATGCTGGGTTTAAGATACGTGAGGTGCCAATAAGTGAGTTTGACTAGGCGGGTTGAAACCGGAGGTGGGCGCGGATTAGTTGAACCGCTAAGACGCGAAGTGCGCGAACGGATTTTGAAGAAGATATTTTGAACCACGGATGGACTCTGATGGACACGGATTTTTTATTGGATTTGTTGCGAGCCTTTCAGGGGCAAGGGATGACTCATGCTGAGGCGTTGGAGCAAGTGGAGGAGGATGATTGGCGTTCTGCGCTACAGGAAGCGCTGGAGGAGGATGGAATGGATGCTCCTTTGTGTCAGTTTTGTCGGCGGGCTTTTGCGGAGCAGTCGGAAATGGCAGCGCTAGAGCAGGCAATGGATCTGTGGGGGGCTGGGTGGACGAGTGAAGATCCGATGCCGACTCAGAATGAAGTGTGGCAGTGGTATTGGCGGAGGCCGCCAAGAGGCAAACGAAAGAAGGGAAAGAGGTTTCTTTCGACGAACCAAGCGTGGAATGCGCTGCAGAGGGAGCTGAAGCCTGAATTCTAGGAAGCTTTTTCTCTCCTTTGTCTCCATTTTGTTGTCCCCCTTTGTAGAGGGATATGAAATCTGAAGAATTTGAGGAGTGGAAGCAGAAGCTGACGGACGCTTGGTGTTCGGAGGGGTGGTCGTCGTATGTGTCGAGCTTGCAGGGGCTGGAGGAGATCCGGCGCTGTGTCTGGGAGGGGCAATCGAAGGATGGTCGGGCGTGGGAGGAGAACTTCCAGGCGCGGGTGAAGCCTTGGGATGGGGCGGCGGATTCCCGGATTCGCTTGGCGGATCAGGTGGGTCGCGAGCTGACAGCGGTGCTGAAGACGGCTTTTTGGCAGGCGAAGATTCAGGCGGTGGGGCGCGATTTGAATGATGTGGAGCGTGGACAGCGGGTGACGCTGTTGCTGCAGTATTTCCTCTACACGCGGATGGAGGAGGATTTGGTGAATGTGCTGAATCTCCTGGGCTCGGATATGATGCTGGGCGGGCTGGGGGTGGTGGCTCCCGGTTGGCGGAAGCGCTACGGGACGCGGAGTCGCGAGCTGTCGCTGGAGGAGTTTGCGGAGAAGGCGAGCGCGGCGGGGCTGTTGGCGGCGGTGGAAGCGGGCGAGGTGGCGCAGACGGAGCAGGGGCCGAAGATCACGCCGATTGGCCAACAAATCGTGGTGGAGCAGGAGGCGGATTATCTGGCGTTTCTGACGGATGCGGAGAATGAGGTGGAGGTGGCCGAGATGCTGCAGGAGATTGCGCGTTCCGAGGTGGAGGACGAGCTGGAGGATGGGCGGCAGGTGATGACGCTGTCGGAGGCTCGCCAGCAGGCACGGGCTTTGCGCGAGGAGGGGAAGTGTCGGGTGCCAGTGCCTTACCTGCGTCTGGATGAACCGCAGTGGCGGGTGCTGCAGCCAGGCGTGGAGGTGTTTTGGCCGGTGGAGGTGACGTGTTTGAAGGAGTCGCCCTGGGTGGCGGAGCGCGAGTGGCTGGATGAGAAGGAGCTGCGGGCGCGGGCGGCGGTGGATGGTTGGCCGGAGTCGTTTGTGGAGGCGGCTTTGGAGCAGAAGGGGGTGAGTATGGAAGGCGAGGATGCGGACATTCTCTTGCACACGGATTCTGAGAAGCTAGCGGACGATCCTGAGGAGGAACGGATTCAGATTCACCGGGTAATTTACCGCGAGATTGATGAGAACGGCTTTGAGGGCTTGCGCGAGATGGTGCTGCATCATGCGGTGGAGGAACCGGCCTATGATGAGGTGCTGGTGCATTTGCACGGGGAGATGCCGTTTCGCGATTTTCCGCTCGAGCAGCAGACGCGAAGGCTGATGGACTCTCGCGGGGTGCCGGAGATTGTGACGACGTGGCAGATGGAGCTGAAGAATCAGCGGGATTCGCGGATCAATCGGAGTGATCTGGAGACGAGTCCTCCGCGCTATGTCCCGGCAAATTTGTTGAGTGGCAATCCAGGCAGGCGGGTGCGACCGGGCGAGGATTTGCCGCGCCATGGGTCGAGCGAGAAGAGCGAGGTGCGTTTTATGCAGTTGCCTGCGGGGCGGGTAGATACGTTTCAGATTGAGGATCGCACGCGGGCGGAGAATGATCGCTACTGGGGGCTGGTGAGTGATTTCGTGCCGACGGAGGTGGCGCAACTGCTAACGCAGGAGCGGGTGAATGACTTCCTGCGTCGCATGAAGGGCGTGGTGCGGCTGACGCTGCAGGATCTCCAGCAGTGGATGAGTCCGCAGGTGGTGACGCGGGTGGTGGGGGCTCCGCTGGCGAGTCCCTTTGAGGTGGATCGAGAGGAGATTCAGGGGCTGTTCGATGTGTCGATCCAGTTCGATGCGCGGGATATGAATACGGAGTTCCTGTTTGAGAAGTTGAAGCGGATTGCGGAGATTCTGGCGCTGGATTCGGAGAATGTGACGGATCGTGGGGCGCTGATGGAGATTGCTTTGCGCTCGGTGCTGCCTTCCGCGGCCGATCAGCTCATTCGTCCGACGGATGCGGTCAATGCCAAGGAGCAGGAGCTGGAGCTGCAGAATTTGGGATTGATGATGCAGGGGCTGGAACCGCCCAAGGTGGCAGGCGGGCAGAACCACGCGCTGCGGTTGCAGGTGCTGCTGCAGCAGGTGCAGGGGAATGCGAAAGTGCAGGAGGCAATCCAGGAGGATGAGCAGGTGCGGGCGATTTTTGAGGCGCGGGCGCAACACCACCAGCACCAGCTCGATCAGGAGGAGAACAAGAAGATTGGCCGCACGGGGGCTAGGGATGTGGTGCCGGTATGAGTGCGGTAATTGCCAAAATGATCGCTATGGAACCTACGAGTCGAGAAGCGCTGGAACGAGACTTTCCGTATTATGTGCGTCGGGGGCAGGTGTTTGAGTTGGTGGGGCGGTTCTTTGACAATGGGGAGACGATCGCAAGGACTTGGGTGGAGTCGGGGTTGTTGAAAGAGGTCGAGATTCCGGGCATCCGTTGGTCCTATTGGCTGCGGGATCAGGTGATTGAACTGTTGGGGGTGTTTGAGTGATGAAACGCTGATGCGCTGCCACCAGCGAAGGGAGAGCAGCCCGAATTTAAAACCAACCGTGAAACAACCTGAACACATTGAACTCGCAGCGGTCGCTGGTTGGTCAGCCGCTGCTTGTTCGACCTTTTGAATAATGATTACGAATACGACAAAACAAGAAGCCCGCCCTGAGTGGTTGATGGGCGGAAACCCTAGCGCCATCGAAAACCAAGAGGCTCGCGGACAGCAAGAACTCTGCGAATCGACGCAGCTCCCGACCCGCGTGCTACACGGCGACAAATCCAAACTGGAGGAAGCCGGGGTAAAGTTCGGTGAGCCGTGTAAGGATGATCCGATCTTCTGCAACGCTGAACTCCCCGAGGGGTGGAAGGTGGAGCCGACTGAACATTCAATGTGGTCGAAGCTGGTCGATGCCGAGGGGAAAGAACGGGCGATGATCTTCTACAAGGCTGCGTTCTATGACCGGCACGCATTTCTGAACGTGTCTGAGTAGGTCGAACAAGCAGATATAAAAACTTTGCAAGATTGGATAACGCCTCTGTGGAGGCATCAAGTAAATGACTATGAAAACACCAGCAAACGGAGCCAAGGTTGCCTCCCACGATTTGTTCAGCGCCGTTTATTCGGTTCTCGTCGAGAAGGCTGGAGCGATTGAGTCCTACCGCCGCGACTTTATTTATCACCACGCCGAATCCAAACAGCCATGCGACGAGTGGAGGTTTCAAGGCAAGCTCGGGTTTGGGGGAAAATACTGGAGACGGTATAATCAGGTTTCGTGTTACTACGAAGATTTCACACCAGAGAGGGAAGCTATCATCAAAAAAACGAACGCGGGCCTTTCTTTGCTGAACAAGCAGATATAAAAACTTTGCAAGATTTTAGCTATGCCTAGCTCCTTCAGCATCAAACAGAAACACGTGATTGAACGACTATATGAAACATTGGTGGAATTGGATTTTTAGCAGTCGTAGGTCGCGGGTTTGCTACTACACGGAGGTGGTTTCTGGCTTGCGGGAGTTGGCGGGGAATGCGGTGGCTTTGCGGCGAGCGCTGGCGGGGAAGCAGGGGACGCCGGAGGTGATGGCGGTGCTGGTGCTGCTGGATCAGGCGCTGGCGGCGGCCACTGCGGATGTGGCTTCGGGGGAGGAGGCAGTGCGCGATGGAGGCAGGCTGGCGGCGCTGCTGGATTTCCAAGCGAGTTTGTTGGCGCAGTTGGCGGTGCCGCGGGCGGGGGAGGGGGAGGAGTGAGTTTGAAAACACCAATCCTCCTTCGGCGATGGAGGTGGCTGTTCTACAGCTCGACGGTTTTTGGCGATTGGACCGTTACGGTGACTCCTGCTCTTTCGTTTTCGTTTGTAGAGGGGTTCCATGTTCGGTTTGAATGGTTGTTTTGGGGCGCTGTGATTTGGCGGGAGCGGCGAAAGGACAAGGAAGAATGAGGGTAGTGCTGTTCCAAGATCGCTTTGCGGAGAAAGTGCGGGCGGGGCGGAAGCTGCAGACGGTCCGGAGAACGCCGAAACGGCAGGTGCGGGTGGGGGATGTTTTGTGCCGGCGGCGGTGGACTGGATTTGCGTATGGCTCCAAGCAGGAGACCCTTGGAACGGCGGTCTGCGAGCGCGTAAGGAAGGTGCGGATTGATCCGGTAAATGGGTGGCTGGAGGTCGATGGCGTGGCGCAGAATTTGTTTGAGCGGAATCGCTTTGCGAAAGCGGATGGGTTTCGGGATTTTGCGGCGATGGTGGGGTGGCTGCGCGAGACGCATGGGGATGGGGTTTTCGAGGGTGTTTGTTGGGAGTGGATGACGGTGGTGCCTCCGACGGCGTAATAAGTTCGGGGAAGTTCGGGGAAGTTCGGGGAAGTTCGGGGAAGTTGACGGGCAGGAGCTTTCCGAGCTGCGGCGGGTGTGGTGAGATTGCTCTTGAATCTTTTGCCGGGGTTGTGCTGTGAGAGCCGCGCTGCGCAGGGGATGCGAGAGAGCGATGGCTACGAAAACAGCAGACGCAGAGGCCGGGACGGCCACGGTGGAGGGGTCCGTAGAGGATGCCCTCTCGGATGAGGTGTGGAACGTTTTAGGCGCGGAGGAGGGTTTCGTCGGTGACGAGGTGCCTGAGGACGAGCCAAGGGCGATTCGCGAGGCGGACGAGCCGGAGGAGGAAACTGATGCGGACGAGGAGGCGACGGAGGACGAGATGTCCGAGGAGGCCACCGAGGACGAGGCGGAGGTGGACGCTGACGAGGAGTCTGCGGCAGACGACAAAAATGAGGAGGAGGATTCCAAGGCGCAGTGGCCCGAGGCGGCCCGCGAACGCATTGGCAAACTCAAACGGCAACGCGATGAGGCCCGGGAGAACAGCGAGACGCTGCAAGGTCGGGTTTCGGAGCTGGAGCAAAATCTGGAGACGCTGCAGAGCCGCGAGACGGTGACGCTGCGCAGCGAACGCAATCCGCTCCTGGAGGTGGCGAGTTCGGAAGAGCTGGCTACGCGCTTGGAGCAGACGGAGGCACACTTGCAATGGGCGCTAGACCATGAGGACGGCGGCGAGGTGCGTCTGGAGGGCGGCGCGGTGCGCGAGTTCACTCCCGAGGAAGTGGCGGCGATCAAGAAGAATGCGGAGGCGGTGCTGAAAATCCATGGCCCGCGGCATGAGAAGTTCCTGGCGGCTCGCGCGCAAGCGCGGGAGGAGGCCAAGGGGATGTATCCAGAGTTGTTTCAAGCGGGGACCGATGCGGCGCAGGCGCGGGAGGCTTTGCAGAAGCAGATGCCGGGCTTGCTGGAGTTGCCGAATTCCGATTTGCTGATTGGTGACCATTTATTGGGTCGGCTGGTGCGGGAGGGGAAGGTGAAAGTCACGGTGGTGGCCCAGAAGGGCAAAGCCGGGGATGCCTCCAAGGTAAAGGCAAAGGTGAAGCGCCCGCGAAGTACGGCTTCGGGCAAGGCGGCACCTGCGCCCAAGAAACCGGATGCGAGCACGGCGGCGATGCGCCGCTTTGAGCAAGATCCGAGCAATACGGATGCCCTGGTCGATGCGTTGGCTGCAGGGGATTTCGTTTAATCATTTAGCAATACAAGACAATGGCTGGAACTTTAGAGAAAGATAATATCGTCAAGCACAAGAGCTTGTCGGAGATGATCGTTTTGATCGATACGGCAAAGACGCCGATGGCGTCGATGTTGAAGAAAGTGAATGGGCTGGATCAACTGGAGCACAGTTGGACGGCCGACGAATACGATGCGCCGAATCTGACGGCCACGGTGGACGGTGCGGATGTGGGCGCGAGCGACCACGAGGATGCGCAGGCGAATCGCGGCGAGCTGAAGGGGCGCTGCCACTACCACAGCCGGGTGCCGAAGGTCTCGACCCTTACGGAAAGCACTTCGACGGGCGGCACGCCTGCCGGTCGGGCGATGGCGCAGGCCATTGCCAAGAAGATGAAGGAGCTGAAGCGAGACATGGAGTCCGTGATTGGCTCTTCGCAGGAGAGCGCGGCCGATGACGGCAACGATGGCAATGCCACTCGGGGTCTCGGCGCATGGCTTCAGACGGGTGCGCAGACGCACTTGCCGGTGCCTGCGGCGTTTCGTCCTTCGGCGGGTCATATCGATGCCACGCCCATGGCTTCCTTCAACGAGGAAACCTTGGACGGCGTGCTCCAGACGATCTGGAATGTGCGGGATTCGGCAGAGTCGTATCACCTGTTCTGCGGGGGGGTACTGAAGCGCACGATCTCAAATCTGAGTCGGGCGGACAGCATTACCGGTTCGGCGGTGCTGGCGCGAACCTTCGACGGTGCGGTCAACAAGCTCGAAACGAAGGTGGATATTTACCAGTCCGATTTCGGCATTCTGAATCTCCACTTAGACCGCCACTTGGGCGAGGACGAGACTACGGACAAGGTTATTCGCATGGCTCGCCGGGGGTATCTCGTGGATCTGGACCTGGTGGAGCTGAAATACAACATTCCGCTCCGCTCGAGGGATCTTCCGGACACGGGCGGTGGCCCGCGCAAGAAGCTGGAACAATGCTTTATGCTCTGCGTGGGAGATCCGCGCGGGCTCGGAAAATTTGCCGCTACGGCATAAGGCTTTCCGCCCGGAGATAGCAAGGCCGGGCGGGGTGTTGAAGAACGAACATGCAAGTGCGGGCGGGGGCAGTCTCCATGACTCCCCCGCCCAATCCCCCCCTAAATTATAATGGAAAACTGGACTGAAGAGCGCATGACGGAGGAGGTGGGACGCCTCTTCCAAGACGAGCACGATGCCAAGGTGGCCTTGGAGCGGGCGACGCAGGAGCGTCTGGCTGAGAGTGTGAAGCGTTTGGGCGCTTGCAAGTTGGTCGATGGACTGGGGCAGAAGCTCGGGAGTGTGGACGAATCGTCCTATCACTACTGGGGCCAGCGGCTGGGCTATAGCTGCTGGAAGGACAAGCGCTTTGTGCGCGAGTATTTCAAGGAGAATCCGGCGGGCGTGCCGGAGACGGTGTTGGCGACGAAGATCATTGTTCCGGATTCGGCGAAGTTTGAACGCAAGGAGGGATTGGCGGCGTGAGTGTGGCGATCCAAGAGACGCTGGGGCCGATTACGGCAGACGGCAGCTATGCTTTCTCCGAAGGCGGTGGCATGGTAGGGCATTCGTATGCGATTGGGTTCGCGGGGGTGTTTGGCGGTGCGACGGCGACGATTGAATATGAATGGGAGGGATCGTGGTATCCCTATAGCGATGGGGCCTATACGGCGGCCGATCAAGATTTGATGCCCGCGCTGGGTGCGCTGCGGGTGACGGTGACGAATGCGACGGCGGCGACGAACCTTTCGGTGCATGGCACGAGGATCGAGACGACGCGGGCGGTGAGTTACCGGGAGCTGCCTTTCAAGCGCGTTCTGCACGGGGTGGCGAATCTACTTGGCATTGATGCCACGAGTGGACGCTTGACCACGGCCCACGCAGAAGCGCTCAATACTTACATTAATGATGCAATGCGCCGGGCGTGGCGCTTTGCGGCTTGGAGAGAGCTGCAGGAGCTGGAGTGGCTGACGGTGCGTCCGGGCAATCTCATTCCGTGGAGCGCGGGGTTGACGCGGCAGATGGGGGATATTTGGAGGGTTTCCAAGCGCGATCCGCTGCGCTCGGATTGGGCGGAGGAGGTGAATTACCGCGTCTTCGGCCAAGGGATTCTCCTGCAAGGCAGCGGGCTGCCTGCGCAAGTGTGGGTGTTGTACACGCCTGCGGCTCCGGAGTTCACCACGGTGGAGTGGGAGACCGGTATCACTTATACTGCTGGGGAGTCGGTTTATGATCCGACGAGCGGCAATGTCTACCAGGCGCTGGTGGACAATACGAGCCAAGCGGTGACGAATGCGGGCGCGTGGCAGCCTGTGAGTTTCCCTGCCTTCCTGCTGGAGCCGGTGAAGATGGGAGCTTTTCAGTTGGCGCTGACGGAGGAGGGGCAGGCGAGTAGCGCCCGGCTTCCGGCGGCGGATATGGAGGACATGCTGCAGACGCTGTGGGCGCAGGAGGAGCTACGGAACTACGGGCGGGCAGCTTAAATTACACAGGGAATTATGACGACAGACTTTCAGGAGATCACAGGAATAACGGGGGATGGAAATTATGAGTTCTCCAACGTAAGCAACCAAGCAGGCGGGCTTTTGTTGTTGGGTATCCAAGGGGTTCCGGACGGGGCGACCCTGCAGTTGGAATACAGCGTGGACAATGGTTCGACGTGGTATCCCTACAGTGGGGGAATTTACACAGACACTTACACGGGGCGCTTTGAAAGTTTGGGGATGAATCGGGTGGTGGTCTCCAGCGCTGGTGCCTCGACGAATATCACGCTTCAGCTCCGGAGGATTTATACCCATCTTATCTGATGCCGCTGGTCCGACAGATTCCCGATTTAGCGAACGCGGAGGCTTCGGCTGCGGCGACGGAGGCGGAGCAAGCGCTAGCGAGTAGTCAAGCTGTCTTGGCAGATGTGCAGGCTGCGCAAGCGGCCGCAGAGAGTGCGCGGGTGGCAGCGGAAGCAGCAAGCGCGACGGCCACAGAAGCTTTATCAGAGTTGCAACTTTCCGCCCGATTGGATGCGGCGGAGGCACAGATAGCAGCTTTGACGGTGCCGACTCCAATTGCAGCGTTTGTTTTTGAGGTGCCGCGATACCTGGACACCGATGGAAATTTGAGCGCCGCGGCACAACCTGTCACCGATATTTGGCTGAAGGGAAGCATTCCGGCCAACCAGCAAGGGCAAGTGCAAATCAATGACGCTGATGTTCTCTATTGGCTGGACACGGTGAATATAGGATCACAATCGACGTCTCCTCCCAAAAATCAGCATTTGGCCGAGACGGCAGTTTACTATGTGTCGGGCGAGGCTGGAGACAAAACTCTCAAGCCATTTTTGAGGCGAGGCGAAACCGCGCCATTTAATGGCGCTAATTCGATTTATGAGCATGCCGGCAATCCTGGCGCGCTGCGAGCGGCCAGTGCGATCGCGGTCTTCATTGACACCAGCTCCTGGCCAACCTTTGATTCAAAGCAGGTAGTCTGGAATATTCTGTATCACGTCAATGGAGAACACGAGGCGCGTCCAGGTGGATCTGATCCGCGCTGGCGTGTGGTGGAGCCAAAATGGATTAACCAGCATCCGGAGTGGGTAGAGTGATGAAAAAATTTTGCATTGGTCTGATATTGTTTCTTTCTGTTGCCGTGTTTGCTGAGCCAACCGCGGTCATGGTGGATTCTGATGGCTCTATTTTGGAGCCAGCAAACTTTCTTGGTGGCTTGGGGCTAGAGCCCGAACGGGATCGAACTGTAGCAGTCTTTGCTCTGGCATTCCCGCACCAGTTGGACACCGACGGAGATGGAGCAATGGATGATGGGCCCGCCACTGATTTTGAACTGAAGGGTTTGTGGATGGAAGAGGGCCCAGCCAGCTTGAACGCGGAAAGGGTGGCTGACTATTGGCTGTACACGCCAGACATAACTCCGACTCCTATTGGAGTGCCCGATCGAAATGGAGGTTTGCAAAATACCGCGATCTACTATGTGCGGCCAGGATCTGGGGCTTTTGCAAAACAAATATTCAAATTCCTGGGCAAAGATTCCAGCGCGGCGTCCAGTTTGAGCCTGAGCGCAGAAGCAGCGCAACACGAAATTACGTCGCTGTTGGTCTTCATTGAAACAGATAACACCGACTTCGAAAGGGGCGTGGAATTGGTGTGGATGATGCGCTGGTGGTCTTCCACTTCGCCCGCTTTCACCCGGACAGGGGCACCGAAATGGATTTTTGTGCAGCCTACGGCGTGGATAGCTGATTTTCCTGTATGGCTTGAATAGAAATCCAAAACCAACAAAAAAATGAAACTACTACAACTAATTGCAATTCTAATTGTAAGCGCCGTTGGCGCACTAGCCCAAGATACGTTCGATTCAGATCGCGCTCTAATCGAAGACATGCCCAATTTTCAAAAGCTAAAACAAGGCGACATTACGCAAGCTGTGGTGGATCGAGCGGCCGAGATTTACGCTTATACTCCCTACGACGAAGCGACCGTCACTCAGCGGAGAATTGTTGTTTTGGGGGCCCTCAACGCCGAATGGGCTAACTGGGCCGGCAAGCAGCCGCTGACAGTTTTCAAGGATTATTTCCCAAAGTATGCGCCTCATTATTATAGGTATTTTGGAGGCACGGCTGAAGAGCTGAAAGAGTTCATTGGCCAAACGCCCGATGGGCTAGAACCCATGAATGACCGATTTGTGGTGTCACTAGTGGCTTCCCAATTCAAAGGGCTCTACAAAGAAACAGTGGAGGCCTATGCAGACCGCGGCTTTGGATTTAAGGGGTGGCGTAAATTGGCCCTGCGGTATGAGCAAGATTTAGATACTCCAGAAGAGAGGTTTGCGTTTTGGGAGAAGATTGCAAACGGCCTGACCGCGGTGCAGGGCCGGAACAAGGCCCAGGACGACTGGTTGACCACCGTCATTGGCAACGGGGTCACGGACAAAGCGTTTCAGGACAACTGATGAAACCTCTTTTTTATCTCGGAGTTGTTCTGGCTGCTGTTTCTCTGGCTTGGAGCCAGGAGATAGAAGATGCCGAAGCAGAACCACTTACCCAAGAGCAAAAGCAGTTCAATCTGGAAAAGCGGCTTCATTTGCTGGCGATTCTTGGGAAGATTGGGCAGCTCGAGAAGGTTCAGACGATCTCGGTAAAGAACAAGAGCAAAAAGGCTGGGGCGAAGGCCGCCAAGTTGCGCACTCAAGAGAATGGGGGCTTGCAAGATAGGGCAATTTGGTTGCTAGCTCTTTCGGATCAAAGTTTGCGAAGTTTGCGTGAGTTTGAGCTTTTGGTTCATCCTCAGTCGGCCTGGGGTTCGGAAATGCGAAGAGCCCGGGAAGGCGGTGATGTGCAAAAGGAGGCGGCTCTGCTGGCAGCGTGGGAGGAGCAGCGAGGACCATGACAGACAGCCTGCGGAATACCGAGGTGATTTTTGCTTCAGGCTTTACGGAGAAGCCTCATCTTCGCTGGAGTGGAATTGGGCAGCTCCATGTGGATCTCGAGCCTGTGATGGCGGCGTCGCCCGGAGTGCGGGTGCGGCTGCCGCAGCTTTGGAAGAGTTCGGCGAAGGAGCTAGCGCGGAAATTGCACACGTTTCGGCCCCATATTGGGCAAGTGTTTTTGGTTTGCCATTCGTGGGGGCTGGGAAATTTCGGGCGGACGTTTTGCGAGGAGTTACGTAAACTTTTTGGCTACACGGTTCGGGTGGTGATCGTGGCAGCAGATGGGGTGTGGCGCAACCGCCTGCTGCCTACGTGGCTGCCTGTGAACGCTTCAACGCTGTTCTCGAAACGAGTATCGATCAAGCTGCCTGACAATGTGGACAGGGTTGTGCAGTTCCGCCAGAGGGAGGGGATTCCTTATGGCTCGCCCATCAAAATTGAGAGCCACCCTAGCGGAACGCGCATTGAGTATGTTGAGGTGGAGGGGGTGAAACATACCGCCATGGATGAGACGGTGGAATTCCGGGAGCGGGTGCTGGAGGAATGGAAAAACTTTATAGGAGGGGAAACTGAATGAGGGGCTTTTGGCAGCAATTTCTCTATCAGCGTGGTTTTTTTCAGCCTTCCGAGCAACCCACACAGTCACCTGCTGTCGCGGCTCCTGTGCCGGAGGCGGTTGTCTATCCTGCTCCTGCCTCCGAGGCGCAAGAGCCGAAGGATTTTGCGGAGTGGTTTGACGCTCAACCGGATCTGCCAAATTTTTCTTCCGAGGAGGTGCTGCGCGTCCTTAGCAACAAGCGCAAGGGGGCGCAAAACGAGGTGCCGCCGCGGGCGCTGTGGGAGAATCTGGCGGGGGCGATGCGTGTGTGGCAGGAGGTGCGGACGCGGACGGGTAAGGCTGTCCTGCTCAACTCCACCTACCGTAGTCCTCGCTACAATGCAGTGGTTGGCGGGGCGCAACACTCACTCCATTTGCAGGCCAAGGCGGTGGATGCTCGCGTGGCTGGCCTGTCTCCGCGTGAGGTTTTTGGCGTGCTGATGGAGTTGCGCGAGGGGGGATTTTTCCGAGGCGGGATCGGGCAATACAGCTCGTTCTGCCATGCGGATATTCGAGGATCGAACGCGACCTGGACAGGATGACACTACCTAAAATTTCCGCAGAGAACATTGTGACAATTGACCGCGCGGCGCGATGGCTTTCGCCAGTGCTCATTGCGGTCATAGGTTTTTTCCTCGTGGGTTATTACAACCGCGCGGAGACGCGACACGAAAAGCTTCTCAGCCGCATGGAATCGGTTGTATCAAGCGTCCACACGGTGGAGCTTCGCTTGGAGCGTATTGACGTGCTGGCGCGGGATGTGGGCCGGTCTGAGGCGATGGGCGTCGAAAACCGGCAGCGGATCATCGAGGTGGAGAAGCGAGTGGAACGGATCGACCTCGAAGGCTCGCTGCGCTGGCGCGGGAAGGAGGAGCCGGAATGAGTGTGGAAGTGCAGACGGAAACCAAGGTCCGAGTCTCCCGCGTGGCGGTGGTGGCGGGCTGTGTGGTGGTGCTAGGTGTTTTGGCGGCGGCTCTGGTCAGGAGGGGGCGCGGATGAATCGTTACCGCAACCATTCGGAAGGCGCGAATGATCCTCTGACTCCAGAGGTAGATAGCGGCTTTGTGGGGGTGAATACGAAGCTCGATCCTGGCATGCTGCGCACGTCCTATCTCTACCGAGATGTGAATGAGCAGGCGTTGGCTCCTGGCTTGCTTTCGTATGCGCAGAATCTGAGGCTGGAATCGGGAGCGGCGGCGACGCGGCGGGGTTCGGCGACGCATGGAAATTTTAATCCGGCGGGAATGGCGGGGCAGACGATTTACGGGGAGGGGATTTTCAGTGATCCGAATGGGCAGGAGTGGCTGCTAGTGGCGGTGGCGGATCGGGTTTATCAATTGGCGGATCAGCGTTTCCCGAAGGAGGTTTCTTTGCCTGCGGGGGTGACGCTTGAGGAGGAGGTGTTTTTGGTGCAGGCGTTTGATACGGTGCTGCTGTTCCGCGGCGAGGCGCTGGCTCCTTTGGAATGGGATGGCACGGTGGGCGGTGAATTCGAGGTGGTGAATCAGACAGACCCGGGGGATGGGACGGAGGCGATTCCTTCGGCGTCCCGCGCGGTGGTGATGGCGAATCGGTTGTTCATCCAACAGGGGCGGGATGGAATCATCTTTTCCGATGTGCTGGACTATACGCGCTACCTGCCGCTGGCGAATGAGTGGCGGCTGAATGATGGGAGTGATGATTCGATTGTGGCGCTGCTGCCGTGGCGACGGAACAATTTGCTGGTCTTCAAGGACCAGTCGGTGCATGTGATTTCGGGGGTGTCGGGAGATTTGTCCGGGGCGCAGGCGGAGATTGTTTCTCGCTCGCTGGGGTGTGTGGCGGCGAATACGGCGGTGAATGTGGGGGGGGATGTGTATTTCTTGGCAAGTGATGGGGTGTATGCGGTTTCCGAGGTGCTGGAGAATTCGGTGCAGGGGGCTCCGGTGGCGTTGTCTGATCCGATGGAGGCGGTGATGCGCCGGGTGAATTGGGTGCGGGCGGATCGCTGCTCGGCGATGGTGCTGGGCAAGTATTATCGGCTGGCGGTGCCGCTGGATGGGGCGCTGGAGCCGAATGCGGTGCTGGTCTACGATTTGGAGACGCGGCAGTGGCAGGGGGTGGATGTGTTTCCGGCGGAGGATCGGGTGCAGCGCCTGCTGGCGACGGATTACTACGGGCAGCGTCGCGCCTTTGCGATTGATCGGACGAATGGTCGGGTGGTGACGCTGGATTGGGGGCGTTCGGATGTGCGGGGGTCTTCGGAGTCTGAAATTGCGTGTCTGGCTCGGACGCGAGGCTACACGCTGGGGACGCAGGAGGATAAGCTCTTCCGCTCGCTGCTGGTGAGTATGTCTACGTGGCGGCCGAGCTACACGGTGAAGTTTCTGACGGATGGGGTGGCGGAGGTGGTGACTCTGGTGTCTGACAAGACGCGGGATCGCACGCGCTACCTGGCGCATGGCAAGGGGCTGTGGCAGGTGAATAATGCGAATGACGATTACGGTGCTCCGGGCCGGGAGGATTATCACTTGCTGGCCGCGGAAGCTGGCTTTGAGGCGCACGAGGGTGTGGTGGCGTTTCTGCCGCAGGAGACGACGGAGGGTTTTGCTCTCCGTGCGGTGGGTCGGTGGGTGGCTATCGAGGTGAGTAGCCAGCAGGGCCATGTGGGTTTGCGGGCGGTGTCAGTGGATGGCAGGCCACGCAGAAATCAACGGAGGATTGCAGGATGAGCACGGGAGGAATCACAATTACGCCAGGCAAGGTCTGGACCGAGGATGAGTCAATTACGAATTCCAAGCTGGCGGAGACGAGCCAGCCGACGGGGCGCTTGGATGAGGCGAGCGTGGGATCGCGAGAGCTGATTGCGGAGGATGTGGAGGCGCTGGCGGCGAATGTGGCGGCGGGGCAGAATCTGTTCCGCAATGGGGGCTTACTGCTTTCGACGTGGCAGACGCTGGATGGGGCGGGGGTTTCGTGTCCGGATGGGGTGCGGACGTTCCCGCTTTTGGAGTGGTTTGCGCGTCCTACGGGGGCGGCGGCTACGGCGGTCTATAATGCTTCCGATGTGGGGGGGACGCTGGGCTATCAGTCTCTGCAGGTGTCCGGCAATACAGGCCTGACGACGCTGGAGGTGGGGCAGTATGTGCCGCCGGAGTTGGCGAAGCCTTTGGCGACGGGTTCGTTTACAGTGAGTTTTTTCTTTAAGAACAATTCGGGGACTTCGATGACGCCTCGCTTGCTGCTGCGCAAGAGCAATACGGCGGGGGATGAGGAGGATGTGTCGGAGGTGCTGTCTGAGGATTTGGTGGGGCAGGACAATGCGACGTGGCTGCGGCAGGTCTATACGGTGGATCCGACGGGGCTGGGCTTAGACGCGGGCTTCGAGCTGGTGGTGCAGGTGTCCGGCGGGCTGTTGGCGGCGGTCAGTAAGAGCATTCTGCTGGCGGAGCCGCAACTGGAGCGGACGACGCAGGTGACACCGTGGAAGGCTCCAGCGGGGGCGGAGCTGTGGCTGGCGGGGTTGGCGGCTTTACCGGCGGGCTCGGTCATGCCTTTTGCGGGGACAACGCTTCCGAGAAATTTTCTCTGGGCGGCGGGGCAGGCGGTGAGTCGCACGACGTATGCGGCGCTGTTTGCTGCCTTGGGCACGACTTACGGTGCGGGGGATGGTTCGACGACGTTCAATCTGCCGGATCTGCGTGGCCGCGTGGCGGCCGGGAAGGATGATATGGGCGGTAGTGCTGCGAGTCGCTTGACGAGTGGCGGTGCAGGTGGCATCGATGGGGCGATTTTGGGCACGGGTGGTGGTGGCCAGCAGCATGTGCTGACCAGTGCGCAGATGCCGTCACATACGCACGCGGGTATTGTGCGGGAGGGGTCATTTGTGGGGTGGAAAGCGGATGGGAATACGAGCGGGGTGACTTGGTATGCGCCCAGTCCAAATCCTGCAAGTGCTTCTACGAACGCTGCGGGCGGCAATCAGCCGCACAATATTGTGCAGCCTACTTTGGTGTTGAATTATATTATTCATATTTAGAGAGGAGCGATAAAGATGTTTGGACTTTTTGGGAAGAGTGATCCGCCGAAGCCGGATCTAGAGAAGTCGGCGGCGGAGTTGCAGGCGGTGGCTCCGGGGTTGAATGTTCTCCTAAACCAGCTCAACCGAGATACGGCGGTGCGGGATGCGCAAACGAGTGGCCAGGTGGCTCGCTCCGAGTTGGGCCTTTTGCGAGAATTGGGGCCGCGCTATGCGGCGGGGCTGCGGCAGACGCCGGAGATCGATGCGGCGACTGACCGGTTGTTGGGGCGTGCCGCGGATAGCACGAGTGAGCTGGGCTCGGCGCTGAATGCGTTGGCGTTGGAGGAGTTGTCTGCGGGGGGGGCGCTTTCCGGTGCGGAGCGGCGTGAGGTGGATCAAGCGAGCCGGGCGGGGGCTTCGGCGCGGGGGCTGGCGGTGGCTCCTTCTAGTCTGATTGAGGAAATTTTGAATCGCGGGCAGGCGAGCCGGGAGCGCTTGGCGGGGCGGCAGCAGTTTGCGACGGCGGTGGAGGGGCAGAATCAGAATCGCACGGCGCTGGATGATTCGGCGAACCGCGGGATCTTTTCGCTGGTCTCGAACTTCTACGATCCGCAGGCGCGGGTGTTTGCCAATCCTTCGCGGAGGACGGAGCCGGTCAATCTTTCGCAGTTGTTGGGGTTGGCGAGTGATCGGGATCAGTTTAGCCGGAATCAGCAATTTTCTGCGGATAGCCAAAGCGCCAACAATGCGGCGGGGCTGCTGGGTGGGGGTATTTCACTTCTTGGAGGGATCTTTTCGTGATGATTGAGAATCGAAGCGGTCAAATTCTAGGCAATGCCTTGGCAAACCTGGGGGGGCAAATTAAGCAGGGGAGGGATGAGCGGGCGGCGAAGCGGGAGGAAAGGGAGGAGCTGTTGGCGTCTTTGGAGGAGCTGGCGGAAGGTGATTCGGAGACGCTGGCGAAGGCGGAGGGGATGAGTATTGGTGCACTGCGTGGGCTGGCGGGCCAGAAGCTGGCGGAGGCGGGAATGATGCGTAAGCAGGAGATGGCTTTGATGGAGGATGCCTTGATGCGCGGTCGGGCGAGCCATTCGGCGGGCTTGCAGCGGGCGGGGGCGGAGCATCGCGCGGCGCTGAGTGCGCGGGAGCTTGACAGACGCCAGGAGGCGGCGCGGGCGAGTGAGCTGGAGGGCTTGCTGGGGCAAGCGGAGGTGCTGGGTCTGCCGGCGGAGCGGCTGGCGGCGGTGGAGGGCAATCCGGCGGCGCTGGAGGCGACGCTGCGGCTGTTTGGGGAGGAACAGACGACGGCGGCACGGGCGCAGGAGCGGCTGGCGGATACGGCGAAGGCTTCGCAGCGGCTGGTGTCGGAGAATCGCGGGCTGCTGGAGGCGATGAATGCGTATTTAGAGCCTAGCGAGGTGGAGCGGTATCAAAGCGTGGCGAATGATCCGGTGGCTTCGGGGGCGATGCTGGAGATGCTGCTGCCGGTTGTGAGGGAACGCCAGAAGGCGGCGGTGAAGGCGGATGAGCAGGCGGCTGGGAATGATCCGCTGGGAATTTTGGAATAATGCGCGATGAAGTTGGCAGAGTTCAGGGAGAGGTATCCGCAATATAAGGCTCTTACGGATGAGGATCTGGCGGGTCGCCTGCATGCGAAGTTTTACTCGGATATGGAGTTTGGCGAGTTTGCCAGACGGATTGATTTTACCCTACCCAACCCACAAAATGCGTCCATCGAGGAGGCGGGCAATACCGGTAATGCGGTGCCGCTCCTCGATGAGGCGCAACTGGCGGCGGGTGGTTTTGTAGAGGCGCTGGCGGGGGTGGTGCCTGCGAGCCACGAATTTGCGGGGCTGGTATCAGAGGTGGCTCGGCGCGAGCAGATGCGGGCGACGCCAGAGGAGCAGGTGCGCAGAACGGGGGCGCGAGATGCGCTCCGGAGTACGGAACAGGCGCGGGAAAAAAGATTTCGGGAGGCGGCGGGGCTGTCTTCTACAAAGCCTGTGACGGTGGATGTGCGCACGGGTGAAGTGTCGGGCGGGGCGGCTGCGGCCGATGATTATACGGGTTTTGCGGAGGCTTTTGTTTCTGGGGAGGATTATAGCTTCACGGAGGAAGAGAAAGCGCGGCGGGCGGAGGCAAGTGCGGTTTTGGAAGAGATTAAGGATGCGCAGACGGTGCGCGGGGATATGGGTTTGGCAGGGATTCTGGCAGACAATTTACGCGAATCGGCGCAGGGTTCTCGAAAAGCCATTCGCGAGGGCATTGAGGCAAGTGTGGAACGCGGGGTGACGGACTACGAGCGGCAGCATTGGAGTGGCCAGGTGGCGGCCGGGCTGGGGCAGATCGGGGCGATGGCAGTGGCGCGTAAGGTGCCAAAGGGCTTGCCTGTGGTGTTGGGGGGGGTGGCGATGAATGAGGCGGCGACGACGGTGGATGGGGAGTCCGAACGGCTGGGGGTGGAGCTGAGCGAGGGAGAACGTGCAATGGCGGTGACGTTGGGCGCGGCGGGATCAATTGTGTTGGAGCGCTTGCCTTTGGGGGCGATTTTTGGGAAGAGTAAAAAGTTGGCCGGGCGGACGCTCAAGGAGCGGCTGGCGGCGGTGCCTTTGGCGGGCTTGGCGGAGGGTTCGACGGAGGCCACGCAGGGGCAATACCTGGATTCGCTGACGCGGTGGTTTGCGGATGAGGAGTTGTTTGAGCTGGAGGATGTGAAGCGGCGACTGCGGGAGCTGCTGGTGGGTGGCTTGGTCGGCAGCTTTGCTCGCGGGTCGGGCGAGGGCTTGGATGCATGGAAAAATAAATCAAGTCGGCGCGAATCGGATGATGGTGCCCGCGGCGCGGCGGATCTTGAGGCAGCGATTCGGGGCAATTCAGAGCAGGCGTTGACGGGAGGACTGGCGGCGAGTGAGCGGTCGGGCGTGGCTGTGGGGGAGATTTTTAAGGCGGTAAGGGAGCGGGCGTTCGGGGCTTCTCTGCGGGCGTCCGATGTGGAGCGACTGCGAGAGGCGGTGCGGGGTTCTACGAAGGAGGAGCTGCTGGCTTGGGGTGCGGATTCGCAGTTGGGCCTGCATTGGAAGTCCTATTCCAAGAAGCGTATTGAAGAGGAGCTGGCCGGTGTGGTGGAGGAGTCGCAGCGGCGGATGACGCGGGATAGTTCTCCGGAGGAGATTGCGGCGATGCAGGCGGAGTTTCGGCTGCGGGAGCAGGAGCAGGCGGTGGAGCCGGAGGCAACCCAAGGGAATTTGGAAACTGAGTTGACGGAGGAGTTGCCGGGAAGTGAGCAGGCGGTGAGTTCTGCGGGGGAGATTTTCAAGGAGGTAAGGGAGCGGGCGTTCGGGGCTTCTCTGCGGGCGTCCGATGTGGAGCTGCTGCGGGACGCGGTGCGGGGTTCTACGAAGGAGGAGTTGCTGGCGTGGGGCGAGGAGTCACAGTTGGGGCTGCATTGGAAGTCGTATTCCAAGAAGCGTATTGAGGAGGAGCTGGCCGGTGTGGTGGAGGAGTCGCAGCGGCGGATGACGCGGGATAGTTCTCCGGAGGAGATTGCCGCGATGCGGGAGGAGTTTCGGCTGCGGGAGCAGGAGGGTCGCCCGAAGCAGCGTTCTCCACAAAATCTTGGGCCGGGTGCGGCCAATGCCAATGAGTTCAAGGACCGAGGCTTTGGGGCTCGGCTGGCTGCCGATGAGCGACTGCACCCTGACGTGCGGCGGGGCTTTGTGAATGACAAGTATGTGCCGGTGTCCAACGAGGACACGCAGGCGGAGGTGAATGCGAAGTTGGAGGAGGTGGGTGTGGTGCAGGCGGTGGAGCAGGCGCTGGACCCGGAGAGCGATTTATCGCCCCGAATGCGGATCGCGGTGGGCCAGCAGGCGATGCTGAAGCTGGATGCGGAGATCCGCACGCTGGAGAAGGCGGGCGATGCGAAGAGCTTGCAAAAGGCGGAAAGTCTCAAGATTCTAGAAGAGGATTTGGGAACAGAGTTGAGTGCTTATGGCACGGAGCTGGGGCAGGGAATCCAAGCGTTTGCGATGTGGCGGCGGATGACGCCGGAAGGGATGCTGCGGCAGTTTCGTCGGCTGATGAAGCGGGCTGAACCGAAGGAGGGCGATCCGCTGACGCCGGAGCAGGAGAAGCGGGTGCGCGAGCTGCAAGCGGAAGTGCAAGACGCTCCCGAGGGTGTGCTGAAAATGCGGGCTACGCAGCGGATGCTGGCGGAGCTGGCGCGCGTCGATGGGGTTCCGACTTCGGAGCTGCTGACGGCCTATTGGTATGCGAATATCCTGTCCGGCATGAGCACGCAGGCGGTGAATATCGGTGGTTCGGGCTTCAATTTGTTTTCCCGGACGCTGGGTTCGGCGTTGACGACTGCGCCTGCCGAGTCCTGGCAGATGCTGCGGGGGATGCTGAAGGGGGCGAGCAATCCGGCGCTACGCGATGCGGCGGCGGCTTTGCGGGGGGATCAGATTGTGAAGCAGGAGGGGAAGGTGCCGAAGCAGGGGGTGCTGGAGCTAGTTTACAATCCGGATGACAAGAGCTTAAAGGGGCGGGTCAAGAATTTCGTGGCGCTGGGGCGCTGGGTTTTCCGGGCGATGCAGGCGGCGGATGGATTCTTCTGGCGCTCAGCGATGGAAGGGCAATCGGCCCTGGCGCTGACGCGAGCAGCGCGGAAGCGGGGGATGCGTGGGGGTGCTCTCGCTGCGGAGGTGGCGGACCAGATGTATGGGACGCGGACCAAGCAGGATGCGGCATTGGCGCAGGCAAAGGCGGACGTGCGGGCAATTGAATCAAAGGATCTGAGCCGTTCAGAACGGCGGAATTTGGAACGCAGACGAGCGTATGAGATTCTGGAGGCACAGCGCCCGGAAGAGGTGCGGGCGGAGGGGCGCAGGTTTGGTGACATTGTGACGTACACGCAGCGACCGGATGGGTTGATGGGGGTGATTGCCGATGCCGCCAACAAGGCGGTAACTTCAGCGGTGCTGCCGATTAAGGGCCAGAAGGTGGAGATTCTGCGCCCGGTGGTGCCGTTTGTGAATGTGGTGGCGAATGTGACTAGCTCGATGATGGATTTCACACCGGTCGGATTGGTCCGGGGGGCGATGGGCAGGCATGTGGTGGGGCGCGATACAGAGAAGTTCACAGACCTAGAGCGCAGGCAGCGGGCGGGCGCTGCGGTGTTGGGCTCGGCGTTGACGGGGATTCTCTACGGGCTAGCGAGTCGCTTCGTGGATGAGGACGATCCGGAGTTTATGGTAAGCGCGATGGGGCCGAATAGCTCGGACAAGCGGCGGCAACTGATGGCGAGCGGCTGGAAGCCTTTTTCGATAAAGATCGGCGGCAAGTATTTTGTCTATAAGGAGACGCCTTTGGCGATTCCGATGACGGTGATCGGTGGGTTCATGGATCGCAAGCGGTATAGCGATTCATTTGATGAGAAGGAGGCGACAGAGCAGTTAATGTATGTGGTGGGGCTGGCTCCGAAGGCGTGGATGGAGAGCGGATTTCTCTCCAGTCTGGCACAGACGTTTGATATGATCGAGGGCAAGCGTTCGGTGGGCGATTTCGGATTTCGCACGGCGGGCGGGTTGATTCCTGCACAGGGGCTACTGCGAGATATTGGTCGTCTGACGAATCCGGAGGTGGTGGATCGCAACAGCTTGGAAATGCAGGAGCTGCTGTGGAAAGATTTGCCTTTTGTCCAGCGCTTCGGCACGCGGCCCGCGCTGAATGTCTTCGGCGAGCCGGTGCGGCTAAACACGCTGGAGCGCGTGCCGGGGCTGAGTCGATTCACGAGCAGCCGGACGACCGATCCAGAGCTGCGGTGGATGGCGGAGAATAATCTATTTTTTCCTGGCATAGAGGAGAACCAGCGGGTGGTGCCGAGCTATGTGACCAAACGCGAGCGGATGATGCTGGAACATCTAGGTCGGATTTCGGAAGGGGCGATGACGCCAGAAGAGTTCTATGAATTCAGCAAGCAGGTGGGCGAGAAACGCAAAGAGAACGTGCAAACGCTCATGCGGCTGCAGAAGCTACGCGGCTACGATGCTGCGCTGCTGCAAGGAGCGCTGGAGCGGCTCGATCGCTACGCGCGAGATGATGCCAAGCGAGAGCTTTTGGGGCTGCCCAAAAAGCGGCGGGATTCAATAGCGGAGTTGCTGCGGGGGTTGGGTGAGTAGCGATAATCCCTCCGTCGCGCGAGGCGAGAGAGGGCTTGGCGGGTGCCGAATTTACCGGACGAGCCGGAGGCGGCGGCTGCGGCCTTTGGTAAGGTCAAGGCCGCGTCCGAGGCCGCTGCGGCGGGGTGCCTTGGGCTCATCAGGCGCTTTCCAGCCGGTCATGTCGGGCGCAGTTTGCGCAGGCGGGATGACAGGTAGGTGCCGAGTGTCGAGGCGGGCGAGGAGGTTCCCTAGCGCTGCCCATGGGGTGAGCGCACGGGAGGCGATGAGTTCCAAGGTGGGACGCCAACCGGAGGTTTCCCGGTATTGCGTGAAGTCAAGGGACTTCACGCCTCCTCCTTTCGTTCGGGGTAGAACAGATTGCTGAGCAGGAGGCATATCCCTGCTTCCGCGAGCATGTTCCAGTTAGGAGCTTCCTCCAGTATCCACGAGCCTGCGAAGGCAATGACGCCGAGCACTCCGATGATTGCCCACGCCGCTAGGATAAGCTGGCGAAGCCAATACTTTACTGTTCTCATTTTAGTCTCTTTCTCTTTGAGTTCCCGGAACCGCCGGGTCGGTCTGGACGTGGTGTCCGATTCTATCATATGCTCATGGCGCGAACAGTGCCGGGGTTGGTTCCAGCAACGAGCGAGTCGTATTCGGTTATGGTGTCGAAGTGGCCGTAACAGTCGACGAGCACTGCCCAGGCTAATTTTTCTACGTAGTCGCCTTCCTCGTTGAGTTCCGTGTTCATGACCCCTTCAGCGAGTTTGGCGTCTTCGGTGGAAATGAAAAAAGAAATTGAGTGAGTTCCACAGTCACGTTCCAGGTGTAAGTGCAGCTCACGGTTGGGGTCGTCGTTAAGAATCGCAATTAATTCAAAATGGGTAGTTATGCTGTTCATTTTCTTTAGGACCGGGCAAGCCCCCGGCGGCGGTTTGTTTTCTGTTTGGGCGGGGCTGAATTGCCCTCACATGGAAACATAGTAACACACTTGTTTATTTTTGTATAGACAAAAATTAAACTTTCTTTTGCGCACTTCGTTTCGCTGCCCGATTGAGCACCCCGCGCAGCCACGCGGAGCGATTCGTCTGACGGCTCTCCGCAGCCACCTCCCACGCCTCCCACTCCGCATGTGTCGCGCGAATCACGCGCTTGTGCCCTTTCTCGGATTCGTCTTTTTTCGGTCTCGCCATGCTGGAAAATAACTGTCTTTACGTTCGCAGATTTATTTAAGGTTCTCCGCCTCCGCGTGCGAAAGTTTTTCGGCGATCCTTAAGGCTTGGGAGCAAGGCAGATTCGCCGCGCCTGAGCGCCACGCCTCAACCGTGCGGCGCGCCCGATGCCCAAGAGCGCGGCCAGCTCCTCGGGGGAGTTGGCCGCTTTTGTCGCAGAGTGCGCGGTATTCGTGGGGAGTCATTCCACCAATTTTTTCACGGTTCCCAGCTCTTCCAGCGACGTTTCGCCAATGTCCGCCGGGGCCATGTCTTCCTCCGATTCGCCAGGAAACAGAGAATAGGCGGCGCCCTCGCGGTGGAGGACCCAGATATGCACCCCAGCGACGCCTTTATTTCTGACATGCGCCTCCAATTCCTCCGCGTGCATCCTCGGCAGGTCGCTCAAGGCGTCGTCCAGGCTCATGGTTTCGGTGGAGCGAGCAATCATTTCTGTTATTGTCATTGTTTTGGTTAGTTACTCGGGGCCTCATTGCCTCCGACGCATGAAATTATAATAACACACCCGCTGGTTTCTGTCTAGACAAAAATTAAAGTTTTTTTCGGTCTGGCCACCCCGGTGTAAAATTGCCTATTTTAAGCGCTATAATGGTCTCTGGTGGTGCGGCTGGTGGTGTGGCCGAGAGCGTGCTGGGCGGCTTTGTCGGCGCTTTCGTTGGCGAGTATCCACTGCCGTTCTTGCTCGCGAACGTCTTCGGCGTGCAGGAAGCGGCAGTAGTGCAGCGGCATTTTGGTGAGGCTGGGCGGGAAGTATTGACGCAGCCAGCGCTGTGGCTCGCGCTCGGTCCATGTTTTCCGGGCATACGGTGTGTCGGGGGTGACGAGGTGTTGTCCGGGCTGGGTGGGGAGGCGAGCAACTAGCGCGTCGCTGAGAATGCGCGGGCCGTAACGGTGGCCGGTTTTGTGGTAGTAATTTTCCGCCGGCCGATCGCTGATGGCGATGATGGTGTGTCCGGTAGAGGTGCGTTGAAGCCAGTCGGTGCGGGCGGCGTCGATCTCGCTCCGGCGCAGTCCGGCGTAGCGGGCGAGGGCAATAGTTTTGTAGAGTTCGGGGCGCTCGGTGGCGAGGGTTTCGAGGTCCGCGTGGAATCGGGCGAGGGTGTGTTCGTCCGCCATTTGTTTCCCGCGCTGCTCGGGGAGGTAGAATGGCGGGTGCATGTGTTCCACGTGGAGCACAATCCCGGCCTCTGCGTATTCGGTGAGCACTGCCCTAGCAAATAGCTGTGCATGTTTTCGGAGGCGAGTGTTTATGCCACCATGGGCTGGGTGGCGGGTGGCGAGGTCAATGGCTCCGGTCGGGCTGTAGTGGCGGACGAGGCGTTTGTAGTACTCGGCTCCTATGGCGGTGGCGGCGGTGCGCTGGGGGTCCATGCCGAGGGCCTGCAGGCTGGCGCGGACGGTGCGCACCACGTCCTCTGCAGTGCTCTGTTTAGAGCGGCGGAGGTCCGAGTTGAGGTAGATGCGGTAGAGATCGGCCATGGTGGCGTCCTGGCGGCATTTGGTGGCGTCGAGGGCTGCCCATTTGCCCTCTATCGCGGCGCGGAGGGCGGCTTTGGCTCGCTCCAGCGCGAGGCGTCGGTCGGTGGCGTCTGTTTTGCGGACGACCCGCTTCCGCGTCGCTGGGTCGCGGAAGTCCAGGTAGTAAGGGCTGATTTTTCCGGTGGGGAGCTGGTAACGGCAGGTGACGATTTTAGTGCCTCCCACGTCATGAGATTGGGTGTCGATGCGGGTTCCAGTGGGCATGGTGGTGGTGGGTTTTGAGGTGTGTGGTAACTCATTTACGTCGAGTTACCACGAGTGTCAAATAGGTAACCATAATTCACGTCCGCTCTAGTCCGCTCTAGTCAGGTCTCGGAGCACGGTTGAGGCCCCCAAAACCCTGATTGTCAGCGGATTTTCCCTGATAAATGGCAATACGCCCGAGAGGAATCGAACCTCTATCTACGGCTCCGGAAACCGTCGTTCTATCCATTGAACTACGGGCGCTTCGATGAGGGGCCACTGGGGTGACCCGGGCGAGCAAGATGCCCGGTTTGGGGAGGGCGGCAAGGTTTTTCGCTTCTTCACGAGAGGCTGCTCGTGGCTCCCTAGGGTCGGTCCTCTGGGCCTCGGAGGCGAGGGCGTTCTGAAGGAGGGTCCCGGCGTTCTCGTTTTCGTTGGCTGCGGACGCTTTCCCGCACGCTCGCCATGATTTCAGCTGCTTCCGGGTTTTGCGCTTGGACGGTTTCCTTGAGCGTTTCTTGGTATCGCTCAAAACTGGATTTCATGGCGGCCTGCGCTTCGACCGTCCGCTCGTCGGCCCGGACTTGCTTCATCAGCTGGCGGATTTTCCACAGTCCGGGGGAACCCGGGGGGAGGGGCCGCTCGGAGTTGGCCTCTTCCGGAAGAGGAGGGCGACCGCTGGGCGGGGAGGGTGGGCCGGATCGCTCGCTTCGCTTGCGTTTTTCGTGAAGGGGGCCGAAGCCGAGCGGGCGGTGGAGGCGATCCATTTGCTGGGCCACGTCGGGATCGATTTCTTGGGCCACGGCCAGGAGTGTTTGCCGAAACGTCTCTCCGGCTTGCCGGGCATTTTGGACCGCGGCTTGGACGGCGGGGTTTTCGTGAGCCTGGCGGAGGGCACTCCGGATGAGGTCAGCTTGCTCTTCGGTCAGGAGGCCTTGCGGGATGCGCTCCCGCTCTGCCAGGAGGCCCAAGGGTCCGCGGGGTCCGGGCGGCGGGCCTTTCGGGCGGTCGCGCCGCTGCGATTCCTCTGTTTCCGCCCAGGCGAGCGGGGCGAAGGGGAGCAGGAGGCCGAGTGCCAGGAAGATGCGGTGCATGACAGCGGGTGAAACCCGGCCGGGCAGGATTGGTTGCGGCCTTTACGGCCCTTGGCTTGGGCGATTTTTGCGAAGTTCTTCTAGTCGCTCACGATCTTTCGCTGTCAGGCGCGGTTCGATCGCTTCCATGAGTTGCTTGCTCTCCGGCGAGATTTCGGCTCCGCGAGAGGCCAGTTCGTAAGCCAGGGCCAGGTCCGGCTCGACGCCCAGGCCTTCGGAGAGAAAGTAAGCCAAGCGGGCTTGGGCGCGAACTTGCCCGCCCTCGGCGGCCGAACGGTAGAGGGCGATGGCCTGTTCGAGGTCGGTTTGCATCCCCTGTCCGGTTTCGAGGGCGACTGCAAGGTTGTACATGGAGTTGGCATCGCCCGATTGGGCGCCGCGGTCGAACCAAGCCGCCGCTGCCAAGGGGTCCCGTAAGACTCCGTCGCCATCGCGATAGCGACGTCCCATTTCGGTCTGCGCGGGGACGTAGCCTGCCAAGCCGGCCGCCTGAATCCATTCGCTGGCTTGGGAGGCATTCCGCTCGGTCCCCAGGCCATTGTCGAGGAAGACCCCCACATTGAACATGGCCACCGGCAGTCCGATCTCGGCTGCCTCTCGGAAGTGAGCCAGCGCTTGCTCCTCGTCCTTGCTTACGTGGAGTCCGTTTTGGTAGTAGTAGCCGAGCTTGTTGAGGGCGGTGGCGCTGCCGAGGCGGGCGGCTCGTTCGAGGTGGGCGACGGCACTTTCATAGTCGGCTGGTTCCTGACGTTCTTCCAAGAGGGCCAGGGCGATGAGTGATTGCGCGGAATCCAGCTCACTGCCTTTTTCGAGCCACTTGCGGGCTTCGGCTTCATCGGCTTCCACGCCCGTGCCGTTGAGGTAGATGTTGGCGAGGTGTTGCACTGCCAAGACCGAGCCCTTCTCCGCGGCTTGGGTGATCTCTTGAAGGGACTTTTCGGCGTCTTTTTCCATTCCCACCCCTTCCGCCCGCATCAGGCCAAGGTAGAGCACGGCGTCCGGGTCTCCCAGTTCGCGTCCTTGCTCGAACCATTTCTTGGCGAGGGCGGTGTCACGGTCGCGCCCCACCCCATTGAGGTAAATTTGCCCGAGGCGGACCATGGCGGCGGTGTCCCCCAGGTCGGCCCCTTTTTCGAGAAAGCCGATGCCTTCGTCAAAGCGGCTGGTTTCCTGGGAGGTGGCCATGAGGAATTGGGCCAAATCTCGCAAGGCAGGTAGATGATTCTGCTCTGCGGCTGAGCGATACCAACGCTCTGCTTGGGTCAGGGAGACGGGTGCGAGCGCGCCTTCTTGATACATCTGCGCCAGCCGCCATTGGGCCTCGGCTTCGCCCGCTTCGGCGGCTTCCAGGGTGTCGCTGAAACTGAGGCGAACGGGCTCGCTCGAATCGGTCAATTCGTCGGTCAATTCCGAGGCCGATTCTTCTTCGACCGGGAGGTCTTCTGCGGAAGCCTCCTGCGTTGTAGTTGGCTCTTCGGTTTGCGCTTGGGAGCGAGTGGCGGGGAGGGTGGCAGCCCCGATGAGTGCCAGCAAGGGAAGGAATAGGAGGCGGGAGGACATAGGCGGGGAGTGCGTATCACGAGCGAGAGCGGCAGCCAACGGGAAATCCGTCCCCGGGGGCTGGTTTTTCCGGTCTTGGCTCGAGGGAGCTCTTGCCTTGCGAGGAGCTTCTGCTACTAGCCCCTATGCCAGTCGCCACGCCCGCCCAATACCGCGCCATGCTCTCTGCCGCTCAAGAGGGCGGCTACGCCTACCCGGCGATCAATGTGACCTCGCTCCCGACCATCAATGGTTCGCTCAAAGCGTTCGCGGATGCCAGGTCGGATGGCATCATTCAAGTTTCCACCGGCGGGGGCCAGTTCGCTTCTGGAAGCGAGGTGAAGGAGGCCGCCTTTGGGGCCATCGTCTTGGCGGAAGCCGTTCACAAGCTGGCTGAGAAATATGATGTTTTGGTGGCGCTGCATACCGACCACTGTCATCCCGCCAAAGTCGATTCCTTCCTCAAGCCCCTTTTGCAGGCTTCGCGGGAGCGGCTCGCGGCCGGTTCCGGACCGCTTTTCCAAAGCCATATGTTTGACGGGTCGGTCGTGCCGCTCGAGGAGAATCTTGAGAAGTCCAAGGAGCTGCTCAAGGAATGCAATGAACTCGATATCATCCTGGAGGTGGAAGCGGGTTGCGTGGGGGGAGAGGAAGATGGGCATGACACCTCCGGGTTGCCCGCCGAAAAGCTCTACACCACGCCGGAGGACATGGTGCAGGTGTATGAGGCTCTCCATCCGCTGGGGCGCTTTCTTTTTGCGGCCACCTTTGGCAATGTGCACGGGGCCTACAAGCCGGGGGCCGTCCAGCTCAAGCCGACCATTCTCAAGGACGGCCAGCGAGCCGTGACCGACAAGTATGGTGCGGAGGCGGAGATGGATCTCGTGTTTCACGGAGGCTCCGGCTCCAGCTTAGAGGAGATTCGGGAAACGCTCGGCTATGGGGTCGTGAAAATGAACATCGATACCGATACGCAATATGCCTTTACTCGCCCCATCGTGCAGCACATGTGTGAGAACATTGAAGGGGTTTTGAAAATTGACGGTGAGGTGGGCGACAAAAAGACCTACGATCCCCGCAGCTACCTCAAAAAAGCGGAAATCTCCCTGGCAGCTCGTCTGCAAAAGGCCTGCGACGATCTTCTTTCCACGGGGCAGACGATTTTCGGGAAGGTTTGAGAGAGAGGTTTCAGGGTTCGGGTGTCAGGTTTGAGCACAGATCTGCGGCCCCCTCCCTCCCCGAAACCTGAACACAGAAACCCGAAACCTCTCCCACGATGTCCACCCCGCCCCCTCGCAGCACCCAGCAGGAAAACCCGCTCGCGAACATTCTCATCAACGTCCTGATCCCGGTCGTGGCCTTGAGTTTCCTCAGCAAGGAGGAGGGCAAGGTTTGGCAGATTGGGCCCGTTTGGGGGATGGCGGTGGCCATTGCCATGCCGCTCGGCTACGGCCTCTGGGATTTCATCAAACAGAGGAAGCTCAATCCGTTTTCCATCCTGGGTTTCGTGAGCGTGCTTTTGAGCGGAGGCATCACGCTTTATGTTTGGAAGGACGATGGCACCATCGATGGGAATGCGGCCCTTCTCTTTGCCATTAAGGAAGCCCTCATCCCGCTCGTCCTGGGGGCGGCCATTTTCTTTTCCCACCGGACGGCCACCCCGCTGGTGCGGGTCTTTCTCTACAATCCCGACCTCTTCGACGTGAAGAAGATTGAGCAAAAGGTGAAAGAGGCCGGGCGCGATGCCGACTACCGCAAGCTCCTTTTCACGGGAACGCTCCTCATGACGGGGTCCTTCGTCTTGAGTGCGGCCATGAATTTCTTTTTGGCGCTCTGGTTTCTGGGTGAGGTCGACACGACGTCCGAGACCGCGCGGGTCGATTACAATGAGGCGGTCGGTCGCTTGACTGGGTGGGGCTTTCTCGTTATCGGCGTGCCCATTTTGGCGATCCTGATGTTTGGTATGTGGAAGCTCCTCAGTGGATTGAAAAAGCTGACCGGCTTGGAAACCGAAGAAGTGCTGCTGCCTCGGTAGGGAGTTTCAAGTTTGGTGGTGCGGATCAATCTTCCTTTCGCTTCAGTTGCGGGAAGAGCACGACGTCGCGGATGGTGGGGGCGCCGGTCAGCAACATGATGAGGCGGTCGATGCCGATGCCAATCCCTCCGGCGGGGGGCATGCCTTGCTCGAGGGTTTCGATGAAGTCGTAGTCGACCTTCTGCTCTTCTTCGCCCCCG
Organism: Verrucomicrobiota bacterium; assembly: GCA_039027815.1. Lineage (NCBI taxonomy): Bacteria > Pseudomonadati > Verrucomicrobiota > Verrucomicrobiota bacterium. The sequence goes on along the minus strand of JBCCJK010000014.1, from coordinate 5,107 downwards.
GCTTGGTGTTCCAAGCGCTCGCGTTGCACGTCGGGATCATTCAGCTCGGAGTAGCCGGGGCTGATTTCCTGGCCGTTGATGAGGAGTTCGTAGACTTCGACCGTCGGCTGGCCTGGGCTGAGCTTGGCCAGGGGGATGAGTTCCTGGTTCACGCGGGTCACGAAGCAGGGGTCGAAGGTTTTTTCTTCGACCAGTTTTTCAAAGACTTGCTGGGTCACTTCATAGTCTTGGAGGGCCTGGCTGATTTCCAGGCCGAGTTCTTTCTGGGCCTTGGTCCGGCGCTCTTCGGGAGAGAGGGCGAACCAGTCTTTTCCGGCCACGCCTTCCACCAGCTCGCGGTAAGGGGCGCGTTTCCAAGGACGGGTGAGATCGATGGTGCGGAGCACTTCTCCTTCCTCGTTTTGGTGTTCGATTTGGAGGGTGCCGAAGAAGGTTTCGGCCAAGTGGCAAACGAGTTCTTCCACCAGTTCGGCCATGATCTCGAAGTCAGCGTAGGCCCAGTAGGCCTCCAGCATGGTGAACTCGGGATTGTGACGACGGGAGATGCCTTCGTTGCGGAAGTTTCGGTTCAGTTCGAAGACCCTGGGGAAGCCACCCACGAGCAAGCGCTTGAGGTGAAGCTCCGGGGCGATCCGCAGGGTGAGCGGCATGTTGAGGGCGTTGTGGTGGGTCTCGAAGGGGCGGGCGGCGGCTCCTCCGGCCACGTCATGCAGCATGGGCGTTTCCACTTCAAAGAAGTCTCGCTCGTGAAAGAAGGCCCGGATTTCGGCCAGCATGCGGGAGCGCAGGACGAAGAGTTGGGCGCTGGCTTCATTGCCGAGGAGGTCGAGGTGACGCTTGCGATATTTTAGCTCGCGATCGGCCACGCCATGCCATTTGTCGGGGAGAGGGCGCAGGGATTTGGTGAGGGGGGTGAAGTGGCGGACGTGGACGGTGGGCTCTCCTTTGCGCGTGAGGAAGGTTTTGCCGGTCAGGCCGACGAAGTCGCCCCGCTCCAGGCACTTCCAGATGGCCCACTCTTCCTCGCTGCATTCTTTCTTGCTGAGGTAGCATTGGATGCCGCCTTGGATGTCGCCGATGACGAAAAATTGACTTTTGCCCATGTCCCGGAGGGCGGTCATGCGCCCGGCCAGGGTCACTTCCAGTTCTTCAGCAAAGTTTGCTTTGAGGGCGGCGGGCTGGTGCGTGGTGGCGAAGGCTTGGCCGTAGGGGTCCACGCCGAGTTCGCGGAGCTTGGCCAGTTTCTGGCGGCGGACTTGGATGAGGGAGGCTTCGTCAGAGCTGGGCGCAGTCATGGGTCTTAGGACTTGGGAGGGGCTGGGTCGGGTGGGGTGGGGTCGTCCGCCGGGGGTTCCTTTTTGGGGTCTGGTTCGAGCTCAGGGGGGCTGAGGTCGACTTGGCCGTCGTCTTCTTCCTCGTCGTCGACGTCGTAGCCATACCCATACCCTTCCTCCTCCGCTTGGTCCTCTTCCTTGGATTCGTGGGAGGCCTTTGGCTGGCCCAAGTGGGAGGCGGCGGCGATCTGGGGGGTTCGGATTTCGCGCTCGGCCCAAGCTTGTTTTTGCTCAGCCGCCCGGGCGAGGTCCTTGCGCTGGAGGTTCCAAGTCAGCCAGATGCAGAGTTCGTAGAGGAAATACATCGGGCCCGCCAAGAGGAGGAGGGTGAGGGCGTCGGGAGTGGGGGTGATGATGGCGGCGACCACGAAGATGATGAGCACCGCGTAGGAGCGGGTGTTCTTCATGGTCTCATAGCCAAGCAGCCCTAGTTTCACGAAGGTCATGACGACCACGGGCAGCTCGAAGGCGAGCCCGAAGATGAGGGTGAACTGGGTGGCGAAGGTGATGTAGTAGCCAATCCGCCATTCATTGGCGATGCCCATGTCTTCTCCCCAGCCGTGGAAGAACTCGAGGACCCGCGGGAGGACGATGAAGTAGGCGAAGAGGGCCCCGGTCAGAAAGAGTCCCAAGCCAATGGCGAGGGCGGGCCAGAGTGCCTTGCGCTCATGCAGATGGAGCCCGGGCAAGATGAACTCCATGATGAAGTAGAGCACGAGGGGGAAGGCCAGCACGATGGCGGCGAAGAAGGCCAGCTTGAGCGAGAGCATGAAGGCCTCGGTGGGGTTGAAGGCGCCCATCATGCGGAGGTCTTCCCGGCCGCCGGTTTCGACCGGGAGGGTGGTGCGAACGATGGCTTCGACTTGTTGGCGGGTCTGCGAGTCGAGCTCGGGAATGCCATCGAGGAAGGCCTGGCGCTTTTCGGGCGGGAGGGATTCGACGGCGCGAGCCAGGACGACGGTGGCGACCAAGAAGCGGCCGGTCTCGTCCAGCTGGGCGAGGTAGGCCGCGCGGGCCTCGTCACTGAGAGCCTCGAGGGCGCGGGCGCTTTCGCGGGCGGCCGTCCACTGGGCGGCATCGAACTCGCGCGCGAGTTCCTTTTGGATCTCGGCGATTTTTTTGTTCTGCGTCAGCTCCCACACTTGATTGATGGGAGCGCGCATCACGGCCATGAGCTGATTCTTGAAAGCGAAGCAGAGCAGGGTGGTCACCAGCAGGGTGATGACGATCCGGAGGATCATCTTCCGAAAGTCCTCCAGGTGATCGAGGAAGGGCATTTCTGCTGCGTTCCGACCGCCTCGCTGCTCGCCAACCGATTCGCGGAAGCGGAAGAGTTTTTGGAAGAGCCACTGCATGGATCGAGAGGGCGAGCACCCTACGCGGAAAGGTTCCAGGGTCAATCGCCCGGAGTGAAAGGCCGACGAAGCTTCAGCGGTTGAGCCAAACGAAGCCCACATTGAGGTAGAGGGCGTAGGCCAACCAGAGGAAGTAGGGCCAAAGAAGGGCGGCTGCCAGGGGCCGGACGGCCTGAAAGCGCTGGAGCGTGAGGCCGACCGCCCCAAAGAGCAAGATGAAGACGATCAAGGCCAGGGTCATTTGGCGGAGGCCGAAGAAGATGGGTGTCCACGCCAGGTTGAGGCCGAACTGGATGCCGAACCAGGAGAGCGCGCTTTTGCGCTCGGGAGAGGTGTTGCGCCCGTCCAAGACGAGCGAGAGGGCCACGCCCATAAGGGCGTAGAGCACCAGCCAGACCGGTCCGAAGACGCCGTTGGGCGGCGTGCCCGGGGGGCGCTCCAGGCTGTCATACCAGCCTTCGAGCGAGAAAAAAGTCAGGAGGCCGCTGGCATTGCCGAGGACTTCGAGTGCCAGAATGCAGAGGGCGGTGCGCTTCCAAAACTTCACTCTTTTGGGTGGGGCCAAATGGGCCAACTAGCAAACATTTGCCGTGGAGAGAATGCGCTGGGCGGTGGCGGGATCGAGCGGGCGACAGGAGCGCACGCCCGGCCCGCTTTCGGGCAGGGCCTCAAGGAATTCACGGCGATGGGCCGCGGAATCAAAGTCGAGGCCGAGAAGGGCCCGGCCGACTCGCTCGCCGGTGTAGCGGTAGTTGAAGTAGGCGATGTTGGCCTTTCCTCGCACGGTGGCGGAGAGGAAGTCATGGAGCGCGCCCGGACGCTCGTAGAAGTCGAGCCGCAGGAGGGTGGGGTAAGAGAGCTGGTCCGGCTGAAGTGAGATGGCTCGGAAAGCGATGTCTTCTGCCCCGGTGATGTCTTCCCAGCAATAGTTGGCGGCATCCAGCTGCCTAGTCATTTCGGTCATGGCGGCCGTTTGCGCCACCAGGCCGAAGATGGGCCAGGCCTTTTGCGAGTCGTCTTTGGCGTAGAGGAATTGTCGGATGCTGACTCCCGCGAAGCATTCGTCCAGCAGGGCCAGCATGCTGCCGGCTCGCTCGGGGATCTGGATGCGGAGATGGCGAAGAGGGCGCCCTTTTTCGCTGGTGCGGTAGGAGAGATCGCCCAGTTGCTGGAAGTCCAAGTTGGCTCCGCATAGAATGACCAAGACCCGTTTTCCTTTGTGAGCGCTGCGGTCTCGGAGCGCGGCCGCCAGGCCCATGGCTCCAGCCGGCTCGGGGATGGCCCGCAAGCCATCCCACATGGAGCGAATGGCCCCGGCCACCTCCTCATTGCTGACGGTCACGATTTCGTCGAGGGTTTCGCGGAGGATTGGGAAGGTGTGGGTCCCCACTTGGCGCACGGCAGTGCCATCGCAGAAGAGGTCGACTTCCTCCAGGGGGACGGGTTGGCCCGCCGCGAAGGCTTCCTTGGTGCAGGCTTGGCCTTCGCCTTCCACCCCGATGAGCCGGATGGCGGGCCAATAGCTCCGCAGCCAGGTGGAGACGCCGGCCGCCATGCCGCCACCGCCGATCTGGAGGTAAGCGATGTCGAAGGGCCCCCGGCCCGAGAGGACAATCTCGTCAGCCAAGGTTCCCTGCCCTGCCATCACGAGGGGGTCGTCGTAGGCGTGGATGTAAGGGGTGTGTTCTTGGCGACTTTCGGCGAGCGCCGCTTGCAAGGCGTCGTCGTAGGAATCGCCCCCGATCACGGTTTCCACCCGGCCGGCACCATGCCGGAGGACGGCCTCTTGCTTGACCGCGGGCGTGGTCCGGGGCATGAAGATGCGCGCCCGGATCCCGAGGGCGGCCGCGGCCAAGGCTACGCCTTGGGCATGATTGCCCGCGGAAGCCGCTACCACGCCTCTCTGGGCCTCTTCGGGCGAGAGGAGAGCCATGCGATTGCAGGCCCCTCGCCATTTGTAGGATTTCACGGGGCAGAGGTCTTCCCGTTTCACCCAGATTTCGCTCCCGCCGTTGGGGAAGGCTTCCAGAGGGGAGCTTTTGCCGAAGCGGTAGACTCGCTCACGAGCGCGAAGGATTTCTTGGCGAAGACTGCGGACTTCCGGGTGATCCGTCATGTTGGCTTGTCGATGGCTGGGGGCCGATTTCTGAATGAGAGCGGCGGGGGACTACAGCATTCAAATCCGGATTGGGGAAGGAGGGATTTAGGATTTATACCAACCTCCAGAATTCACTGGTAGAATGGAGGGAGGGTGTTGTGGGGAAGAGGCGCTGAAGCGCGGGGAAGGAAGAGCCGGTGTCTTTCGAGCCAGCCCAGCGTTGCTCCTCGGTTACGGTGCCTGCACCGCGCCCTCGTCGCGCCTTGGTCTGGCCCGAAATTCACTCGGCCATTCTACCAGCCAATTCTGCAGCTTGGTAT
>JBCCJK010000013.1 GCA_039027815.1 Verrucomicrobiota bacterium | reverse complement strand
GGGGTTTGCTGTTGGTGTGTCTTTTTCTTTTTCTTTTTTTCTTTTTTCTTTTGTCTGGGTTTGGGTGTGGGTGTTGGGTGTGCGGTTTCGGGGTTTCGGGGTTCGGGGTTCGGGGTTCGAAGTTCGAAGTTCGAGGTTCGAGGTTCGAGGTTCGAGGTTCGAAGTTCGAGGTTCGAGGTTCGAGGTTCGAGGTTCGAGCGGGATGAAGGTGAGGTCGCTTTGGGTCTTTTTCGACCTCCTTCGGCCCGGGCAACCTTCCGTGATGTATACAAAAAAGCCGCCTCGGTGAGAGACGGCTTTTGTGGTGGAGATTGGTTACGGGGACAGGATTTGAACCTGTGACCTTCAGGTTATGAGCCTGACGAGCTACCTGGCTGCTCCACCCCGCGATTTAGGAAAGAGTCCCGAGTTTTCGGGCCCGCAAGTTATCCGATGTGCTGGTTTCTGCAAGTGGTTTTTAGAAGAAAAGGAGCTTGAAGGCGCCCAGGCTGGCAAAGGCCAGGATCATCCATTCGAAGACGGCTTGGGGGACTTTTCCGATGAGCCAACGCCCCAAGACCACTCCCACTAGGATGGCCGGGGCCAGCTGGAGGTTGATCCAGAGGGTTTCGCCATTGATGAGTCCAGCCGCTCCCGATCGGGGTGAGGGAATGATGGCTAGAAGCGGGACTTTGATGAGGTTGATCAAGAGGAAGAAGCGAACGCCGATGCCGAGTAGGTCCAGTTTGAGGAAATTGCGAGAGAGGAGGTAGAGCGAGATGATGGGTCCAGCGGCGTTGGCCAAGGCGGTCGCGATTCCACCGAAGAGGGCACAGCTCAGGGCAAAGCTTTTCGATCCGGCCAAGCGGGCGAAGGTGTCCGGTCGCCGCTTTTTGAAGAGCTGGGAGGCGAGCATGATGGCGATGATGCTTCCGATGAGTTTGCCTGCGATTTGGTTGTCAATGGCATTGAGCAGGAGCGCGCCCAGCGCTACCCCGGCCAGCGCGGGGGGGAGGAGGGGCCAGACTTCTTTCCATGACCCGTGCTTGTGGAAGCTGGGGTAGACGAGGAAGTCCGCTAAGATGAGCATGGGCAGAGCGATCCCGACGGATTCCTTGGCGCCGAAGAGTTCTGCCAAGAGGAAGACGGCCACCAGGGAGATGCCTGAGAAGCCGGTCTTGGAGAGGCCGATGCAGAAGGCGGCCAGGAGTGCGAGTGGAAGGTCGACCACAGGTTTCCCAACCACACTTCGCGGCGTCTGCCCACCGGGAGATTCGCCTTTCCTTCCGGAGGGATCTGGCTAGGGATGAGGGCTCATGAAGATTCTCGTCGCGTATTCGGGTGGGTTGGACACGTCGGTGCTTTTGAAGTGGTTGAAGGACCGTTACAGCGCGGAGGTCATCGCTTACTGCGCGGATGTGGGCCAGGGCGAAGAGCTGGATGGCTTGGAGGAGAAGGCGACTTCGACCGGCGCCAGCAAGTGTTACATCGGCGATCTCAAGGAGGAGTTCGCCCGGGATTTCATTTACCCGATGGTGCAGGCGGAGGCGATTTATGAGGGGCGCTATCTTTTGGGGACTTCGATTGCCCGCCCGTGCATCACGAAGGGGATGGTCGAGGTGGCGCGGCGGGAGGGCGCGGATGCCATCGCGCACGGGGCCACGGGCAAGGGGAATGACCAGGTCCGCTTCGAGCTGAGTGCGGCTGCCTTGGCGCCGGAGATCGAGATGATCGCTCCCTGGCGTTTGGCCGATTTCCGGGAGCAATTTCCCGGTCGCAGGGAGATGATCGAGTATGCGGCGGCCGAGAAGATTCCGGTGCAAGCGAGCGCTGCCAAGTCCTACAGTATGGATCGGAATCTCCTGCACATTAGTTTTGAAAGTGGGGTGCTGGAGGATCCTTGGCACGATGCCACGGGCGAGTCCGATCGGGATATGTATGTGCTTTCGGTTTCGCCCGAGGAGGCGCCCGAGGAGGCGGAGTCGCTCCAGCTTCTTTTTGAGAAGGGAAAGTGTGTCGGCCTGGCCTGTGGAGGGCTGGAAGAACTCTTGTCCTTTCTGGGGATTCCGGTCCAGGGGCGGCAGGGTGAGTATTCTTTGCTGAGCCCCTATGGGGTGATGCGGGTGCTGAATGCGCTGGGGGGTCGGCATGGGATTGGGCGAATCGATATCGTGGAAAACCGTTTCGTGGGGATGAAGAGTCGCGGTGTCTACGAGACGCCCGGGGGCACTATTCTGATGGCGGCCCATCGCGATTTGGAGCTGCTCACGATGGATCGAGAGACGATGCAGCTGCGGGATAGCTTGATTCCCAAGTATGCCCAGCTGGTCTACAACGGTTTCTGGTTCGCGCCCGAGAGAGAGGCGCTCCAAGCGCTGGTGGCGGAGACGCAGAAGGAGGTGTCCGGCGAAGTCCGGGTGAAGCTTTACAAGGGGAATGTCCAGAATGCGGGGCGGCGCAGTCCACGCTCTCTTTACAACGAGGACATCGCGTCCATGGAAGGAGGCGGAGAGGAGCTGTATGACCAGAACGATGCCACGGGCTTCATTCGCTTGAACGGTCTCCGGCTGAAGCAGTGGGCCAAGCAGCAGAGCGGAGAGTAGTTTCAAGATTCAAGTTTTCAGATTCAATCGTTTTGGGACGGATCGCTGGCATTGATCTCGGTACGACCCATTCGGCCATTGGGGTGGTGGATAGTGGCTTCCCTATTCTTTTGGCGGATGGGGAGGGGCGGCGGATCACGCCGAGTGTGGTGGCCTTCACTGATGAGGGAGTGGTGGTGGGGCGGGCTGCGCAAGGCTTGGCCGCGGTCCAGCCGGCGGGGGTGGTGAGCTCCGTGAAGCGTTTGATGGGGACGGCCAGAGAAGTGGCCGGGCATTCGCCGGAGGAGGTGAGCGCTGAGATCCTGCGGCATCTCAAGGTTTTGGCGGAAGAGGCGCTCGATGGGGAGGCGGTGGAGCGGGCGGTCGTGACGGTGCCGGCCTACTTCAATCACGCCCAGCGAGAAGCGACCAAGCGGGCGGCGGAATTGGCTGGGCTCTCGGTGGAGCGCATTTTGGCCGAGCCGACGGCGGCGGCTCTTTCTTATGGCTTAGACAAGCTGGAGGAGAGGTCGCGGATTGCGGTCTATGACTGGGGTGGGGGGACCTTTGATGTGTCGGTGCTGGAGTTGCGGGACGGGATCTTCGAGGTTTTGGCCACCAGTGGGGACACGCTGCTGGGCGGGGACGATGTCGATGCCGCTTTGGGAGAGTTTTTGGCTCGCACGCTTTCCTTGGGAAAACTTTCGTCGGCGGACGAAGCCCGGGTCCGGGCGGAGGCTCGTCGGGTCAAGGAGGCTCTGTCCGAGCAAGGGCAGACGGTGGCCAGGCTGCCTTTCTTGACGGAGCAGGAACTGGTGGTGGGTCGAGAAGACTTGGCGGCGCTGGCCGGTCCGCTGGTGGAACGGACTCGGCGTCACTGCCTGCAAGCGCTCAAGGATGCCCAGACCGAAGCCGGTCAGTTGCAAGCGGTCCTGCTGGTGGGGGGCAGCACGCGGATGCCTTTGGTGCGGGAAAGAGTGGCGGAGTGGTTCGAGCGGGAACCCGATCTTTCGCAGCATCCGGATGAGGCGGTGGCTCTGGGGGCGACCATTCATGCGGGGGTGCTTTCCGGGACGCTCCGTAAGATGACGCTTTTGGATGTGACGCCTTTGTCCCTCGGGGTGGAAACGGTGGGAGGACTCATGAATGTTCTCATCCCTCGCAACACCACCATCCCTTGCAAGGCGGGGGAGCTTTTCACGAACGCCGTCGATGGGCAGGAGTCCATGCGGGTGCGCATTCTACAGGGAGAAAGGGAGTTGGCGGCGGACAATTGGGAGTTGGGGACGGTGGATGTGCGCTTCGGATCGGCCGCCCGCGGGCAGGCCAGGGTGGGGGTGCAGTTTGAGATCGATGCGGATGGGCTCCTGACGGTCTTGGCCCGCGACACCCAAACGGGCCAGGACACGCTGCTGGAGATCGATTCGGCCGCGGTGGATGTGGGAGATGAACAAGTGGAGCGGATGGTGGAGGAGAGTGTGGAGCATGCCTTTGAGGACTTTGAGGCGAGAATTCTGACGGAGGCTCGCCTGAAAGCGGAGGAGCTTTTGCCCGCGGTGGAGCAATCGCTGGCGGTGGTGGGCGAGGAGCTGCCGGAGGAGGAAGGGCGGGAAATTTTTGAAGCGCAAAGCCGGGTGGAAGAGGCGCTGCGGGCGGGGAGGGCGAACGATTTGAAGGCGGCGGTTCAAGATTTGGACCGGGCCACGGAAGCCTTGGCGGCTCGAGTGGTAGAAAAGGCTATGGAGGAGGCGCTGGCTCGGAGGGGGGTTTGAGTTGAGTTAAGTTTTCAGTTTTCAGTTTTCAGTTTTCAGTTTTCAGTTTTCGGGTTTCGGGTTTCGGGTTTCGGGTTTCGGGTGCGAGGGATATGAAGTCGGTGCCTTTCGCGTCAGTCTGGCATTCCTCAATGACTGGGGTGGTTTGGTAATTTGTTTGCTTGTGTTAAGGATCTGCTGTTGAAGTGAGTCCTCTTTACCGGCCATGACCGTCGAGACGGATCTTTTTTTCAATTGCCCGCACTGCGCGAGCCCTTTGGTGGTGTCGAGCAGAGGGATCGGGCGCGAGATTGTCTGTCCTGATTGTGAGCGGGCCTTGGTGGTGCCCGAGAAAGGAAGCAGTGAGAGAGAGGTGATGGCGGCCTTCGAGAGGGAGGACGAGAAGAGTTCTCTTCCTCAATCGGAATATGCCATTGAGGGGCGTCGGACGATTTTGCCCAGCCCGAGACGGCTGGAGGCGGATGGGAAGGAGCCGGCCGATCGCTTGGCCGAGGCAGCTCGAGCGGGGAACTTGCGGCTGCGAACGAATGACTCGCTTCCGCCGCTCGAGAAGCGACGGGTCAAAGAGAGGCTACCTTTGCCGGAACCAGGAGAGGATCCGGAGAGCAAGGGGCCGACGCTGGCGGATCTCATGGGAAAATGGGGGCGCGGTCGAGGGAAGTGGCTGCTTTCGGGGATGGCACTCTTTCTTTTGCTAGGGCTGGGGCTTGTCACCTTGCCGGAAAGGCTTTCGACCAAACCGGCCGAGGAGAGTGATGTGGCCGAAGGGCCGGCCGAGGGGGGCGTGGCGGGCGAGCTAGCGGACTTGCCCTCCAATCGGGAGCTGCTTGCGCAGATTCTGCCGCCCTTGGAGGCTTTTTTGAAGGCGGATTCGGTGGGGGAAAAGTTTGCTTATGTGAGGAGTCCGAAGCGGGTTCGCGATCACATGGTGCGCTTTTATGCGCTGCGTGGCTTCTCGCCTCGCGGGCTCTCTCGTTTTCCCGGTGACCAGGAGAAAAACCAGGTCGCCGTGGAAATGGTCCAAGGAGAGCGTTTCTTTCATGTTTCCACTTTCGATGAGGAGCATCGCCCGGTGCGGGCCTCTTTTGTGGAGGAAGGCGGAAGATTTCTTTTGGAGTGGGAGGCCTTCGTGGAAATGGGGGATCTCTTGCTGGAGGAGTTCCTAAGAGATCAGCCGAAGGATAAGATGCTTTTGCGAGTGATTCTCCGGCCGGATGATTTTTACAATCACGGTTTCGGGGAGGAAGATTGGCTGGCTTTCCGGATGAGAGACCAGCGCGATGAGGTTTCAGCCATCGGCTACTGCGACCGGGGGAGCGTCGCCTTCGAAGAAATGAGGGATCATTGGACCAATATGGTGGTGGGGCCAGAGAGTTCCCGCGAGGTTCCCGTGATGGTGCGAGCGCGCTTTCGCTCCATGGAGGGCAGGCCGCCCCAGCCTGTGATCACCGATCTCGTCCGCTTTGGTTGGTTGGCTCCCTGAGGCCGGGGAGGGCCGGGATTCGAGGATTGCAGGACGGGAGGGAATGGGTTTCGATGCGGCGCGATGTCGTCTTGGGATGCTGAAGCAGACCGATCTTCTCCTTCGGGCGCACCGAAGGCGGGGCTGGTTCTTTGCCCCAGGTGTGGCCGGGTCAATCCGATTTTGCCGGGGGCGCTCAAGACGGCTTATAGCTGTAGTGGTTGTGGGATGAGCCTCCCTGCGGCGGCGGTTCGGAAAGCGGAGGAGCAGGTGAGGGCGGGCACCCCTTCTTCTGAAACGGTTTCCTCTGAGCCTGCTCGGCAAGAGGAGCAAAAGGAAGGCTTTCCGAGGCTCCCGCAGGCGAGGGAAACGGCGTCGCGGGCGGTCACTCCTGAGAGGGCGGTCGGGCCCTCCTCCGGCGGTGGTCGGCGGAGAAAATCCGTCCGAAAGAGCCAAGAACGGAGGGGCAGGTCGCGGAGCCGGAAGCCGCCCTGGAAGGGGGTGGCCCTGACGCTCATGGTGGTGGGCTTCGTGACGATGACGGTCAGGGAGGTGCGGCAAATGTTGGCCGAGCGCATGGAGCGTTTTGGGAGGGATTCTTTTCAGGAACCAGAGGAGAGACCTCTGGCTCGGGAGGCCACCGATGAGCGGACGCTGCGGGCCCTGGTGGATCGCTATGGGGTGATCGAGCTGGTGCAGCGCTACCTTCAGGCGAGGACCTGGGGGGAACGGGCCGAGGTGGTCCGCAATCGCGTCTCTCTCATTCCGGCCATGGAGAGCTATTATAAGAGCAATCTTTTGGAGCGGACGAGTCAGCCTCAGATCCAGGCGATCGTGGAGGAGCGGCCGGGGATCCCCGAGGTTCTCCGGGTTGGCTGGGCCGGGCCACAGGGTCAGGCGGGGTGGGTGTATGTGGTGCAAGAGGCCGGGGCCTACCAGGTTGATTGGGAGGCCTCGGTCCAGAAGGAGCCGATTCCTTGGTCGCTTTTCATTTCTCAGCGTAGGCCGGAGTCGCTGGTCTACCGAGTTTGGGCCAAGCGACTCGCCATCGAGACCACCCAATTCCCGGAGGAAGAGTTTCTCTGTCTCAAGTTCGCGCCTTCCCCCGAGAGCGAGTTCTGTTTTGGTTTTCTCGCTCGCTCTTCTCCGCAGATGGCTTCTTTGAGGGAGGCTCTTTTTTTGGATCAAGAGCAGGGAGACGATTGGGAGGTGAAGGACCCTTGGGTGGCGGTGACCGTCCGGCTGCGTTTTCCCGCCCCCGATCCGCGAGACGTTACGACCCTTGGAGAAACCGGCAAACGGGTGGTGGTCGAGGAGGTCCTGGCTCTCAGCTGGGTGCTGAACGAGGAGGGCTCAGGTCCTTTCCTGCCCGAGTAGGCGATGGCGAAGGGCTCCGAGGGAGGCGGCCATGCGGAAGGGCTCACTCCAGTGCAAGCGCGAGCCGCCCACTTCCTGCCAGTCGATCGGGACCTCCCGGATGGGGACGCCGGCGCGCTGGAGCAGGATGGCTAGCTCGATGTCGAAGAGAAACTGGGTCTCTCTGGCCTGGGGGGAGAGGGCTTGCCAGAGGGAGGAGGGGAGCATTTTGCAGCCGCATTGGGTATCGCTCAGGCCGGTGTCCAGAAGGAGTTTTTCGAGGAGGTGGAAGACCAGGCCCATGAGGCGACGGTCAAAAGCCCGCTCCACTTTCCGGCGAGGGCGGGCCCGACGGGAGGAGAAAATGGCTTCGCTCTCTGTGCCTTGAAGTTGGAGAAGGCGAAGAAGTTCTCGCGGCGAGACGGCGCCATCGGCATCGATGAAGGCCAGCCAGGTGTGGCTGGGAGCCAACTGGTCCCAGCCAGCCCGTATGGCGGCTCCTTTTCCCTGGTGCCGGGTGAGAAGGAGCGGGGGGAGCAAGGCGGGGAAGGTGGCCCGCAGCCTTTCCGCGAGTCGGGAGAGACTTTCGGCTTCCCGCTCGCCCGATCCATCATCGACGAGCAGGATCGCGACCGAGCTTTCGGCCTCGGCCAAGGCTTGGCAGAGGAGGGGTAGGAAGTTCGGGAGGCGCTTGCTTTCGCGAAAGCAGGGGATGACCAATCCGGTGGAAGTGGGAGACGACACTGGCTCAGGAGGGGAGGGAGGATGCCTGGGCCAAGCGCGCCAGGATCTGGGAGACGGCGGGCAGATAGGATTCTCCAAAAAGGTTCAAGTGATTGAGCTGGTGGTAGAGATTGTAGAGGACGGATCGCTCTTGCCAGCCGGGTGGAAGAGGGGAGGCCTCTTGGTAGGCCGCATAAAACCGGGCCTCAAAACCGCCAAAGAGGCGAGTGAAGGCGAGGTCGGTTTCCCGATCGCCATAGAAGACGGCTGGGTCGAAGAGCACTGGTTCCTGGGAGGAGGCCAGTTCAGCGGCGTTGCCTCCCCAGAGATCCCCATGGAGGAGGCTGGGGGCGGGCTGGTGGCTGGATAGCAGCTGGTGAAAACGGTCCACGGCGCGAGGGGAGTCCGCCAGGCGGTAGCCATGCTTTTCGGCCAGGTGGATTTGGAATTCGATGCGGTGTTGGGTGAAGAAGTCGGCCCAGTTCTCTTCCAGTGCGTTTCGTTGCGCGGTGGCGCCGATGAAGTTGTCCTGCGGGAAACCGTGCCGTGCCGCTTGGTGAGCATGGAGGGCGGCCAGTTTTCGCCCCAAGCTGGCTTGGCCCGCCCGCAGCGGCACCAGATCGAGGGCTTCGAGAAGGAGAAAGGCCTGCTCTCCATGAGTTCCCTGGGATAGGACCCGGGGAACGCGGATTTCTTTGGTGGTGGCCAGGTGGCGCAGGCCCTCGGATTCAGCCTGCAAGAGGGGAGCGCAAGAAGCGGAGTTGATTTTGGCAAAGAAGGCCCCCTCGGGACTCCGCAAGAGGAAGGACTGGTGGATGCAGCCCCCGCTGACCGAGCGGACTTCGGGCGAGGAGAGCGCTTGTCCGGTGTTTTCCTGAAACCGGGCCAGCAGGTGAGACTGAAGGGCCGGGTCCACGAGCACAGCGGACCGGCTAGGAGTTTTCGATCGAGAATTTCCGCCCCCGCCCGCTGATCCAGACTTTGCGGGCGTGTTCGTAGAGGGCCAGGAGATTGGCCCGGTCGGTCAGCTGGTATTCGGCGGTCTTGGCGTGGGTGGTGGTGGGGTAGTTCTTTTTGACGCTTTCCACCACGGAATCGAGGTTGGCGCGGGATTGCCCGGTTTCCAAGAGTTGGCGGGTGCGGTCGATGAGGATTTGGGCACCGAGACTGGGGGAGTCGACTTCGAAGGGCTCGATGTAGTAGAAGCGGGCTGTGACCGATCCGGTGGTGTCGATATCCACCTCCGTCACATGCACGCCCGCTTCGGGGATGAGGTATTCATGCAGGCTGATGGAGGCGATTTTCGAGAGGTGAACGACGAAGTCTCCCGAGGGAAGGGAGCATTCCCAAAAGGCGCGGGCCCCTGCGTCATCCGACACGCCCGAGTCCTCCTCTTGGGCTCGGATCAGCCCCGCCGGAAGGAGGGAGAAAAGAAGGAGGAACGAGGAGAGAGAACGAAGGGAGGTCATGGGCGTGGATTCAACGACACGCTCTCCCAACCTCGCCAAAGGTCAAAAGTTTCCAGAGAGGACCTTCTGAGAACCAGGTATCAGAGGGCGTCCACGTCCAGGACTTGCCGACCATTGTAAAATCCGCAGGAGGGGCAGGCGATGTGGGAAGGCACGGTTGAGCCGCATTCCGGACAGCTTTTGAAGGTCGGACGGCGCCAGCGGTTGGCCCCACGGCGCATGCGGCCTTTGCTTTTGGAGGTTCTGCGTTTGGGTGCGGCCATGGCGGAGAGAGATTAGCGATCAGATTCAGTTTCGGTTCCTTCCAAGCCATCGAGGGCGTCCCACACGTTGCCGGAGGACGGACCGCCTTCAGTGCTTTCCTCTTGCAAGGGAATGTCACCTACGGCGGCGATTTCGAAATTTCCCTGAGCGGGACACTCTCGAACCTCGTCGGCCTCCTCGCAGCGCGGGAAGGTCGGAAGGGCGAGGAGTATGTCGTCCCGGATTCTTTCTGTCAAGTCGAGGATTTCCTCGCCGCCGACCTCTTCATCGGCCAGGTGGGGGGAGAGTTCGATGGTGCGATTGAAAGGGTCGAGGCAGCGACCACAGTCTTGTTGGAAGCAGGCGGAGAACTCGCCTTGGGCGATGACGGTGTTCTCGATCCGGCGCACGTGAAAGCGGTAGCGTATGCCGCTGAGGGGGCGGGCATCGTTTTCCGGCATGTCGAAAACTTCGGCCGGTGTTTCTCCCTCGAGCGAGAGGCCTTCCTCTGGCAACTCGGACAAATTGATTTTCATGAGGTCTGCGGGTGGAATTTTTCCAGAAGGGCTTGGCGAACCGGCTCCGTGACGAAGCCGGAGACGTCCCCGCCGAGCTGGGCCACTTCCTTCACGATCCGGGAGCTGATGTAGATGCACTCCTGATGAGGCATGAGGAAGATGGTTTCGATTTCTTGGGCCAAATGCCGATTCATGAGGGCCATTTGGAACTCAAACTCGAAGTCGGAGACGGCTCGCATTCCGCGGACGAGGGCGATGGCGCCCTGCTCCCGGGCGAGATCGATGAGAAGACTCTCGAAGCCGATGACCTGAATGTTGGCGGCACCGTCGATGCTGGCCTCCAAGAGTGAAACGCGCTCTTCGGTGGTGAAGAGGGGCTGCTTTTGGTCATTGCGGGCCACGGCCACCACCACTTCGTCGAAAAGCTTGGCCGCGCGCTGGATGACGTCCAAGTGACCACGAGTCACCGGATCGAAGCTGCCCGGATAGATGGCTTTTCGCATGGGAAACCATTCGACAGGTCGAAGGGAATGCATCCGAATAATGCCGTGATCGATCCTGAGGTGCTCTTGTCAGCCTACGCGGAGGGGGTCTTCCCCATGGGCATGGAAGATGGCTCGATCGGGTGGTTTTCCCCGGAAGTGCGCGGGGTGCTGCCTTTGGATGAGCGCTTTCATATCCCGCGTGGTTTGCGAAGGGCCTTGCGGAAGCGGCCTTTTGAGATCGCCTTCAATCAGGCCTTCGTCCAAGTCATGCATGGCTGTGGCGAGCGGCCGGAGACCTGGATCACTGGCGACCTCATTGAGAGCTACACGGCCCTCCACCGCCTGGGGCACGCCCACTCGGTGGAGGCTTGGGATGAGGAGGGGTTGGTCGGAGGGCTCTATGGAGTGAGCTTGGGTGGGGCTTTTTTTGGCGAGAGCATGTTTAGCCGCAAGACGGATTCGTCCAAATGCTGCCTGGTGGCGCTGGTCGAGCGCTTGCGTGAGCGAGGATTCGTTCTCCTGGATACCCAGTGGACCACCCCTCACCTGGAGACGTTCGGTGCCGAGGGCATCAAGCGGCGCCAATACCTGAGCCGTTTGGCCGCCGCCATCCGACTGGATTGCCACTTTGGCTGACACGAGGCCCTCTTTTTAGCAGCCTGGCCAACGCTTTGGCTCCCAAGGGGAAGGGGAGTCGAGGGAGAGGCTCTTTGAAACGCTTCTTGGCCGGTTTGGGGGTGGTCGATCGATTCGGAGGCGGGGGAAGGCCTGGCTTTCGATTTTGTCCAAAAGACTCAAAATTATAAAAAATATAAATTTTACGGTTGCTTACTTTTATAGTTTCAGTAATTATCAAGCTCTCCATGCTATTTGAACTTGTTTTAATTCTATTTTCTATGAAAAAATTCTTACTATCGCTTAGCATCGCCGGGCTCATTTTCGTGGGCGGCAAGCTGAATGCCGCCATCGCGCTCGACTGGTCGGAGTGGAAAGACGACTTTGTGGCCGGCGGGAACAATCAATCGCTCACGACCTCCGAGGGCCTGACGATCACCTACTCGTGGTCCAAAGATCCCGCTACCACGCTGCAATTCGGGACTCCGGACATTGCCTCTCGTGCCGAGGGCAATTGGCAGTTCAACGGGACCGGTGGCGAGGCGGATGACTACCTTGATGTTTTTCAAGAAGCGCTCAGCGGAGACGGGAGCACCCACCGCTTTGAGTTCAGTTCTTCGGTCTCAGGCCTGAGTTTCGATCTTTGGGACCTGGATAGCTCGACCACTGGCGCCAACCTTTACACGGACCAGGTGATGGTGATTGGTTTCGATCAAGACGGCAACCAAATCGATCCGGTCTCGGGCACGCCTTTCAACCCCGCCAATATCGTGCAAATCGACAGCCACACCTGGCAAGCGACTTCTGGAAATGGAGCGAGTTCGGTTTCTCAGGAGGGAAATTTAACGATCCAGTTCGACGAAGCGGTGGCCGCGTTTGAGATCGAGTATTTGAATGTCTCTGGGGAAACGTCGGCCGGGAATCAGGGGTTTGGCCTCTACAACTTTTCCGAGACTTCCCAAGTCCCGGAGCCGAGCGCTGGCCTGTTGGCCCTTTTGGGGAGCACCTTGCTCCTGACCCGCCGCTCTCGCGGCCGATGACTTTGTATCATACCAATACATAGGAGAGAAACGGAGGGGGATGCTTTTGAGAGAGGAAGCATCCCCCTCGCACTTCGAGTTTTCTCTTCTTTTGTGAAAAGGCCGATTGGGCTGTAGGGCTGGGCGGCGATGGGGTGGCTCAGGACAATCAAGCGGCAATATTTTCTGGCGGTTTCGGTGGCAGGGTGCGTGTTGCCCTTTTTCCCGGTTTACCTGAAGGAGGTCAAGGGATTGAGCAGCACCGAAGTGGGCTATGCCCAAGCGGCGGGGAGCCTGGCCATGCTGTTGGCGCCCCTGCTGGCCACTTTTCTGGCGGATACCTGGCTGAGCACTCGCCGTTTGCTGGGGCTGACGCTCATCGCTTGCAGTGGGTTTCTTTTCCTGATGCAGCTGCTCCAGCCCATCTGGCTGGTGGTGCTGTGCATGGGGGGCATGCAGTTGATGTATTCTCCGCAGCTGGCCCTTTTAGACGGGTTCTTTTTCGGAAAGACCCGCCAGCTGGCGAGCGCGGGGCTCGCTCAGGTTCCCCAATATTATCAGGTTCGGGTCTGGGGAAGCATTGGCTTCATGGTGCCCAGCGTGGGGTTGTTTTTCCTTTTGGACGGGGAGGGCGGGCTGGAATGGGTGGTTTGGCTGGGGGTGCTCGGTTGTGTTCTGGCTGCCTTGAACGCGCAGGCTTTTCCCCCGATGCGAGAGGCGCTCGGGGATCCGGCAGCCGAGGAGAAATTGCCTACGCTGGCGGCCCTCTCGGCGCTTTTTCGAGGTCGGGCCCGCTGGTATTGCCTGGCTCTGGCGTCGATGCATTTCGGGGCGCTGGCCTACTATGGCTTCTTTCCAGTCTATCTCCGGGAGGTGGTCCAACTGCCTTCGAAGTGGGTCGGTTTGGTCATCAATTTCGGGGTGCTTTTGGAGATTGGTTGGGTCCTGGGCCTCGGTTGGCTAGAGCGGAAATTTGGCTTCAAGCGCTTGATGCTCTTCGGGCTGCTGGCGGGGGTGGTGCGCTTGTTTTGTCTGGCGGTCTTTCCCTCCACGCTGACTGGGGTGCTGGTGCATCTCTTGCACGGGCCGGAGGTGCTCGCGATTTACGTCTTGCCCGTGATCTACGTCGACCGCTTCGCCGAGCCGCGCTTTCGCAATTCCATCCAGGGGGTCTACACGGTGATGATCGTGGGCTTGCCCCGGATCGTGGGAGCGATGCTGATGGGAAGGCTGGCTGACTGGGACCTCCAGGCGATGTTTCTGGTGGCGGGAAGCATCTCGGTGGTGGCAGTGGCCAGTTTCTTGTTTTGGGTCCGGCAGGAGAGGCGTCACGCTTCCCAGGGCTGAAGCACGCTTTCGGCAAATTGCTGGCGAAAGGCTTGCAGGTTCATTTTCTCTCGCACGAGGGTTTGCAAGCGAAGGCAGTCGGCCTCGGGGGGATGCTGGCTGAGTTCTGTCAGGACTTGGCGCAGTGCGCTGGCTGAGCCAGAGGGAAATCGCCAAGCTGCGGGCAAGAGGTCTCGCATGCCGTCCCGGTCGCTCGCGATGACCGGGACTCCACAGGCGAGGGCTTCCAACATGACGAGAGGCACGCCTTCGTAGCGGGAGGGAAGGACGAGCTGATCGAGTGCGGGGTAGACCTCGGAAGGGTCGCGCCAGCCGAGGAGGGTGCTTTGGTCGGCCAGGCCCCGCTCTTGCAAGAGGGAGCGGAGGGCCGGCTCATCGGGCCCGGTCCCGGCGAAGGCCAGGTGGCTGCTGGCTCGCAGGGAGGGGCTTTCGGAAATCGCTTCTACCAGGAGGTGTTGCCTTTTTTGGGAGAATTCGATTCGTCCGACCATCCCGATGACGAAGCGCTCGCTCGGCAAGTGGAGCTTTTCTTTGGCGGCCGGGCGAGCGGTGGCTTGGAAGCGCTCGGCATCGATGCCGTTGAAGACGATGTCGATGGGGGCGGTGGCCCCTTGGAGACGGAGGAGACGTTTCATCTCGGCGCTGATGGTCAAGAAACGATCCGGCTTGCGGAAGAGAGGGCGGGTCAGCGGGTCGCGCAGGAAGGCGCCTTTGGCACCCATGTCCCGATGGCTGTGCGGAACGGGAAGGTAGCTGAGGCTTTCGATCCCGGCTTGCTTGGCTGCCAGGATGCCGAGGGAGGAGTGTTCGATGTTCCCTTGAATCGCGAGCAAGCGGGGAGCGCCGCAGGAGCGAAAGCGAGTGGCCAATTCGGCCAGCCGCTTTCTCTGGAAGTGATGGAGCAGGCTCTGGATCTTGGAGGAATGAAAAGCGAGCGATTCGAGGGCCAGGCGAGGATGGGGGAGGCGAGTGGTCAGCTCTTGGTGCAAGCGTTCATTTGCCTGGCTGTAGAAAACGTGGAGGAAGACTTCGCTGTGTTCGAGGAGTCCATCAAGACCGTGGAGAGACATGACTTCATGCCCCCCGAAGACGGGGCTGTCATCGTACACCAGGAGGCTTTCCATGAGGTGGTCACTATAGGTTTCCCGAGGGAAACAAGCCAGAAAGGACATTGCTCCGAGGTCGATTTTTGGTAACCTTGGGCATGCCGGAGGCCGAGGGGTTGATTGATTGGGAGCAGCTTTTGGAAGTGACCGACAACTGGTCGGCAGACTTTGTCGACATCTACCGCGATTTTTTGGAAGAAGCGGACCGTTTGCTCTCGCGGGCGGAAGCGGTCTTCCCGGCAGGCGAGTGGGGGGAGATCGGGGCCATCATTCACCAGCTGAAAGGCGCTGCCGGATCTTTCGGTTACCGTGTCTTGGCGGCCCGGTGCGCGGATTGCGAAGCCGCCGCCAAGGCCGGAGCCGGGTTTCCCGGGGAGGAGTTTGCGATCCTGCGCGATTTGCTGCGGCAATCGGGCGAGGCGATTGCGGCCCGTGGCTACCGATGCTGAGCGGCGCTGGGCCTATTCTTCGGCCAGGTAGAGGATGCGTCCGCAATTTTCGCAGGTCACCAGGGCCTTCCCGGCTTTCACGTCGTGCAAGGTGCCGGCGATGACTTTGGTGTGGCAGCCCTCGCAGACCCCATGGCGGAGGCCGGCGATGGCGGTGTCTCGCTTGCCGCCCGAGAGGAGGCGCTCATACAGGGAGAGGCTTCCCGCTTCCACGCCTGCGGCCAAGCGCGAGCGCTCTTCCTGGAGTTCTCCGAGTCGGCTTTGGGCGGCGGCGGTCCGTTTGGCGATATCCGCGAGATCGCTCTCGACTCCGGTGCTGATTTTTGCAAAGGCTTCCTCGGCCTGCGCGAATTCAACCTGCAGGGACTCGGCTTTTTCCATGAGCGCGAGTTCCTGGTCTTCCAGCTCGGTGACTTGCTGCTGGTAATTCGCGATTTCTTTTTCGAAGGCGAGGTATTCTTCGTTTTTTCGGGTCTCCATTTGCTGCGTTTTCAGCCGGCCGATGGTGTTCCGACGAGTCTCGGCTTCGAGCTGCAGCTGGTGCATGGCTTTTTCGTTCTCGACGCGGAGGGCCTTGGCTGAGTCGACTTGATTCCGAGAGCGGGTGCGACGGCCTTCGGCGCGGGCGATTTCGTCCGGGGCCTGGGTGATTTCTTTTTGAAGGGCTCTGATCTGGGTGTCGCGATCCTGGAGGACGAGGAGTTGCTTGAGCGCTTCGAACATGATGGTGATCCCAGAAAGGCGCTCGCGCCCGGGAAGTCAAGGCACTCTACATCCGGAGGGCTTCGATGGGATCCAGGAGAGCCGCTCGCCGCGCGGGGTAGAGGCCGAAGAGGATCCCGACCAGGGCCGAGATTCCGACCGACAGGAGCACGGAGGCCGCTGTGATGACGGTCGGGATATCGGTCAAGGAGGTGATGAGAAGGGGGAGGCTCATCCCGAGCGCCACGCCGACCAGCCCGCCTGCGAGGGAGATGACGACGGTCTCGACGAGGAATTGTTGGATGATGTCTCGGCGTTTGGCGCCGAGGGCTCGTCGGATGCCGATTTCCCGGGTCCGCTCGGTCACGGTGGCCAGCATGATGTTCATGATGCCAATGCCGCCCACCAAGAGGGAAATGGCCGCGATGGAGCCGAGGATGGCCTTGAAGAGATTTTGGGTCTGGCGGGCTTGCGCGAGCAATTCGAGGGGAACCACCAAGGCGTAGTCATTTCGCCGGTGAAATTTTTCCATGAGCGTTTTGAGCTGCGCGGCCACTTGGGGGACGTCTTCTTTCTCCCGCACCTTGACGACGACTTCATCAAAGTCCTTCTGGCTCCAACGAAAGTCGGCCACGCGGGCGGCCGCGGCGGTCGTGGGGAGAAAGATGATGTCATCGCCGATTTGGCGGTCGGGGCCATCGCCATCGGTGCTCTCGGAGACCCCAGGCTGCACCACTCCGAGGATTTGGAAGTAGTCGCTCTCAATCCGGACACTCTTTCCGAGCGCGCTGCCGAAGGGAAAGAGCTTTTGAGCGAGAGAGGGGGTCAGCAGACAGACGGGGACTTGCCGGGCCTCCTCTAGCGCCGTGAAGAAGCGGCCTTCGAGCAGGGTGAACATTTTGACTTCGGGCGCGTGGGCTGGCAGGGCACGGATTTTGGCGATCAGCTGGCGATGGGGAGAGGTGACTTCATCGGTTTTGGTGAGTTCGGTCATGACGGCCTCGACCAAGGGAAGGGTGGCGTGGATGCGTTCGACGTCTTCCTGCGTGACGCCAAATCGCCTCCGCTCCTGATTGCCGATGGTGGAATTGGGTGTGCCCTCGGGGGGCTGCTTGCTTTGCACGATGATGTTGGCCGGGCCGAGGCGGTTGATGGCTTCTTCGGCCTGGAGGGCGGCGCCTTCGCCGACCGAGAGCATGGCGATGACGGAGCCCACCCCGAAGACGATCCCCAGCATGGTGAGGAGGGAGCGAACCTTGTGGAGAAAGAGATTCTTGATCCCAAGGGCGAAGGTGCGGCCAAGGCGATGGGTCATGAGGTGGCGGCCAAGCGGTTTTCCACGACGCGGTCAATGACGCCGTCCTTCATGTGAATGACCCGGTGGGCCCGCTCTGCGACGTGCTCGTCGTGCGTCACGAGCACGATCGTCCGGCCCTCGGCATTGAGTTCTTCCAGCAGGGCGAGGACATCGCCTTCGGTCGAGGAATCCAGGTTGCCAGTCGGCTCATCGGCCAGGAGGAGAAGTGGGTCATTGGAGAGGCTGCGGGCGATGGCCACCCGCTGCTGTTGCCCTCCGGAGAGCTGCTTGGGTCGGTGTTCGAGGCGATCTCCCAGGCCGACTCGCTCGGCAATTTGGCGGCAGCGCTTCGCCGCTTCGGGAGTGTCCTGGCCAGTGTAGAAGAGCGGGACCAGGATGTTTTCCATGACGGTGAGCTGCTCGATGAGATTGTAGGCTTGGAAGATGAAGCCGAGGCGCTCTCCGCGCACTTGGGAGAGAGAATCGTCATCCAGGGTCGAGACGTCCGTCCCGCCCAGAAAGTAGCGACCCTCGGTAGGCCGATCCAGACACCCGAGAAGATTGAGTAGGGTCGACTTGCCCGAGCCGGAAGGCCCCATGATGGCGACGTAATCCCGCTCCCGGACGAGAAAGTCGACGCCCCGGAGAGCGGGCACCGAGACTTCCCCCATCTGGTAGGTTTTCTCCAGCTGCTCGATGCGGATGACCTCGCGAGCGTTGGAGGAGGGGTCTTTCACCCGGCCGCGGCCAAGGTTTCTTGGGCCTCGGTCAGTTGCAGGTCCCCTTCTTTCTCGTCTACGTTTTCCTCCGGCGTCGGCAATTCGAGTTGAGAGGGGGGCGTGAGAACGATGCGGTCCCCTTGTTGCAAGCCGCTGCGGATTTCGACGAATTCATTGTCGAAGAGGCCAATTTCCACTTCCACGAGGGTCTCTTTTCCTTCCGCCTGCACGAAGCAAAATTGCCGGTCTTCGGCTCCCACGACCGCTTGGAGGGGGATTTTGATGACGTCTTCCAACTCGGCCACCACGATGTCGACCCGGGCGGTCACTCCGGGTTTGATGGCCGGGAGCTGATCGGTCACGACCACTTCGGCCTTGTAGACGCGGTAGTTCGGGTTGCCCCAGCGGGCTGGCTCCGGGATGGCGGCGATGGTGAGCACTTCGCCGCGGAAGCTGCGGTCAGGGAGAGAGTCGAGGTGGACCTCAGCCAGCATCCCGCGCTCGACCAGGCTGATTTGATTTTCGTAGATATCCACTTCGACTTTCATCTGCGAGATGTCAGGGAGCAGCAGAAGCTCTTCCCGCTCCCGCACGTAGGCTCCCTCTTCCACGCGGACTTGATTGTGCCGATTGCGGGCGTAGACCACCAGGCCATCACGCGGGGCGAAGATTTCCGTTTTCCCCATTTGCTCACGCAGTTCTTCCAGGCGGGCCTCGCGCAGGAGGGCGGTTTCGCGCGCGGCGGTCAGTTGGTTTCCGGCGTTGTCACTCTGGAGCTCGGCTTGGCGACGAAAGCGCTCCAGGCGGGTGCGGGTGTTGGCCACGTTGGCCTCCATTTGGCGCTGTTGTCTCGGGTGGTCGAACTGCGTCAAGAGGCGGAGGTTTTCCTGGGCTTTTTCGAGATCGATTTGCTTTCGCTTGACCGCCAACTGGTCGGCTTGGAATTCAGACTGGGTGGCGTAACCTTTTTCCTCCAGCTTTCTGGTCCAAGCGAGGCGGTCTTGGGCGCGGTTGAGTTCTTCGCGAGCCAGGGCGATGGCCGATTCCGCGTTTTTACGGTTTTGGGGCCAGGCGCCGTAGGTGTATTTCTCGAGGTCTTTTTGAGCGAGCTCAAAGGCCAATTCAGCGTCCCGGAGGCGGATTTCATTGTCGCTTTTGACAACTTCGAATTTTTCTTCGGCGTCGGAAATCTTGCTCAAGCTGTTTTGGTAAGCGATTTCCGCTTCCGAAATCTCGGTCGCCAATTTCGAAGCATCCAGTTCCACCAGCAAATCGCCCTCGGAGACATACTCGCCTTCGTCGACCAAGCGGATGATTTGATTGGTGCCTTCGACTTCGTTGCGAACGGTCACTTCCTCGACCGCGGTCAGGGAGCCCCCGGCAGGGATGGTGATGGTGAAGGGGCTCTTTTCCGCGGTGAAGTAGTTTTGTGAGGGCCTGGCGGACGAGTCCGAACCCGCTCGGGAAAGGAGCCAGGCCACGAGGAGGGTGAGTCCGGCGACCGGTAGGAAGACTTTGGGATCGCGGAATTTCGCAAGGAAGGGCGGGGGGTTCTTCTGGCTCATTCGGATTCTTGGAAAAGTTCTTCGGGAGTCAGGAAGTCGGGTTCCTCGCTGCTAGGCGTTACGGGCCCCTTGCTGGCTGGTTTTCGGTATTTTGGAGAAATGTTCGGGTTTTTTAACCAGAAGTCGTCCGGTTCGATGTCGAGGATCCCCAAGTCGAAGAGGAGTTCCAAGCGGAAGAGATGCGAGTCGATAAGGGCGGCGGTGAGCGAGTTGCGTGCCTGCAAGAGGTCGTTTCGGGCTTCCAAGAGGTCGCGCGTTTCCGCCCGCCCGGCCTCCAAGAGGAGGTCGACGGCTTCCACCCGGCGTTGGGCCAGAGCGAAGGCATTGCGCTGGATTTCGTAGCGCTGGCGAACGAGTTCGAGATTGCGGAGGCCGCCGCGGATTTCATTTTGAATCTGGTCGAGGGCGAGGGAGAGGGCGCGCAGTTGGCGCTCGAAGGCGATGCGGGTCCGGCGATAGGCATTGCGTTCGTCCAAATTGTCCAAGGGCAGGTCGAGGTCGACGCCCACTCTGGTGCGGTAGGTGTCGGCATCGAAATTCGAGTAGCGAGTCCCTGAACGGCTGAGGTTGGTGTCCAGGTCGAGGCCGGCAAAGAGATCGAGGCCGGGCTGGAAGGCATTGGCCGCCACGCGGATGCGCCGTTGGCTGTCTTCGAAGCGATCAATTTCATTTAGGAGATCGAGCCGCCGGGTGGTGGCGAGTTCAAAACCACCCTCGGTCTGGACCCGGAGAGAGAGGAGGCCGATGCGATTGAGGTCGGCCAGGACGTCATCCCGAAGATAGAGTTCGCCTTGCAGGGGCAGGCCGAGGCGGATTTTGAAATCATCGACCCGTCGTCGGTAGGATTCGATGGCTTGGATGTAACGATTCTTGGCCCGGAGTTCGTCTTGGCGAGCCTGGTCCACTTGGAAGCGAGGCAGCCTGTCTTGAGAGAGGGCCTCCGCTCGTTCGCGGAAGAGGATGATGCTGCGGTAGTTGAAATACTCGTTCTTCACCCGGTCCTTTTCCTGAAGGATGCGGTAGAAGGCGGTGATGATGTCGAGGGCAAAGCGTTGTTGGAAGCGACTGAAGTCGCGGATGGCGTAGGCCACATTGCGCTCGGCCTGGGTCAAGTTTTCGGCGGCCACTTCGCTGCCAGCGCCTCGCAAGAGCGGCTGGGTCAGGCTGGCTGCCAGGAAGCGAGTCGAGCCCCCCGGGGGCCGTCCGCCGAGGTAAAACCGGAAGATGTCTTGGGCGAGATCGACGGCCAGGCGACCGCCGGTCTTGAGCAACAGATCGAACTCGACTCCACTGCGGACGCTTCCCGAGCGATTGATGGAGTCGGCCCCGCCCTGGCCTTCCCGGTAGGTTTCGTTGAGTCGCGCGGTCGAGCCCCCTTGCAAGAGGGGGGTGAAGTCTTGGCGAACGCCAGTCAGCTCAAGCCCTGCCAGATAGAGGCTTTCTTTTTGGAACTGGTAGGGTCGGCTGCGAGCGGTGCCGATTTCGAGAGCTTCTTTCAGGCCGAGTCGCAGCTCGTCCGAGGCCTGGCGCTCTCTTATGATGCGGAGCGCCGCGATCTCGTCCGCGTCTTCCGCGGAGTAGGGGGTGTCGATATCGAAAGGCACTTCCGCCAAGCCCAAAACGCGCTCCCGCTTTTCCCCCAAGATCGAAAAGACCTCCTGGTCCGCCTTCTGGCTCCAATAATCGGTGACGCACCCACTCCCAACCGAGGCCAGGGCGAGCAGGAGGGCGGTGCGAAACATGGATTCGGGGGAAGACGAAAGGGTGGGCCGCAGCCGTAACGGCTCAGCAAACGCTGGGGCCGCGCTTTCTTTTTCATGGCAATCCCTTTAAGGTTAACGCCTCTTCGGCATGCGGCAGGCTTGCTAAGAGGAACGATTCGATTTTTTACTTACGCCTTACGAAGTGCCCTCTTCTGAAGTGCCCTCTTCTCTCCCATGCCCTTGAAAGCTTTTCTCCCCATCTTGCTCTTCGGAGCGGCCGTCCTCTCTCTGCCCTTATCTCAGGGTGCCACTGAGGAGGAAATCCAAGGGTGGATCGAGGGCTTGGGCGCGGGGAATTTGGCTGAACGCAAGGAGTCGGAACAGAGATTGAGAGACTCGGGGCCCCAGGCCATGGAAGCTCTCTCGAAGGCCGCCGCCAGCAAGGACCCGGAGATCGCGGTCCGAGCCCAGGAGATCCGCCAGCGCATGCTTAGCGGGATCACCGAAGACACGCCCAAGGAGGTGATCGATTTGGTGGAAGTTTGGAATCGGCCGGAGACGGGCGCCAATCAACGACTGGAACTTTTGAAGCAACTCCGAGTGAGGGAGGAGGTGGAGATCGGGGCCCGGCTTTTGGCCCACGTTCCGGAAGAGGATCTTCCGGTTTTGCAAAGAGAGGTGATCGCTTGGCTGCTGCCCCATTCCCGGGCCTTGGTGAAGGAGGGGCAGATTCGTCAGGCGGATCTCTTGTTTTCCTGCCTTGGGCGCTTGCCCACGTTTGCGCGGGATTGGGTGGTCTTGCGACAGCTTTTCCCCAAGGGCGAGGGCCCGGGAGCCACGCGCGGGGAGCTTTCTGACTTGGAGGGCTGGGCAGGATTTTTCCGGGATCGGCTGGAGGGCGAGATGGAGGCCGCCCGCTCGTGGGCCGAGGCGGAGGGCAAGCCGGACTGGGCGGCGGTGGCGGCGTTTGCTACGGGGGACTACCAGCCTCAGTTGGATCTTTGGTTGAAGAGGAGTCGCGATCCGCTCATCCGAAGCGGGTTCCAGTTGGCCGCAGCCCGCTTGGCGGGGGATGCGGCCAGAGAGACGCGTCTTCGAGAGTCGCTCGCGGGGATGCTGGAAGAAGCCAATTTGGATCGCGTCTATCAGCTGAGCGGTCTCTTGACGGCCAATGGCGCGGTCGATCCCCTCCTGGCTCTTGAGAAAACCGCGACCCGGGAATTGGTGCTGTCCCTGCTCGGGCAGCAAGGCCGCTATGTGGAGGGCCTGGCGCGGGCTGGTTTGGAGGGCTTGGGCGAAGAAGCCCGGCGAGAGTGGCTGGCCCGAGAACTCGAGGTCATTGAAGAGTCTTCCAACCTACCCGAGGTGCATGCCCGCGTTTCGTTTCTGACCGAGTTGGCGCAGACCCATTCGATTCATGGGGATGGAGAGAGCGCGGCTTGGCTGCTTCGTCGGCTCTGGATGAGTCTCTTTGCGAGCGAGCATGATGGGCTCACTCGCATGACGCTCGGGAATGTAGCCGGCTTGGGCGCCTACCAACTCTGGCTGGATTGCGCGATCGCGATGAGGGATCGGGAGCAGGACCTGGGATACCGGGTTCTCTTGGGCTCTGGGCTGGGCCCGGCGCGCACTCTCGACGAAGCGGTTCTCCAAGAGTTGGCGGCCGAGGTAGCGGCCTGGCTGGAGGTGGAGGCGGGCGACCCAGCGGTGCTTTCAGGAATGCTGGCGCTGGTTTCCAAGGAGGCGGCCGAGAGCTTTGGCGTGGACGCCGCCGGTTTCTTGGCGCGCTTGGACGCGGCCGCGCGCGATCTGCGGGGACAGCCACAAATCGACCGCTGGCTGCTCCTTCGCGTGCTCTACCGGGCCCAGGAAGACGGCGCCAAGGCCATGGCCTGCCTGGACCGGCTCCGCGAGGCTGGCTGGGAGGGGGCAGACTTGGCGCCTCTGGCGGTCGATTGTGTACGGCGAGGGGAGTGGGCGGCTGCCATTGATCTTTACCAAGGCTTCGCCGCTTCGGCTCAGCCGGGGGCTTCTTTTTGGCTGGCGCACTTGGCGGCCTGTTGGGAGAAAGCGGGCGATTCGGAGGAGGCGGCGAGAGTGCGGGGGCCTTTGGAGGGGGAGTTGCTCGGGAACGTGGATCAACTGACCTTTCTGGCTCGGCTGTTGGAAGCACATGGGCTTTATGAGGAGAGTCAGCGTTATCTGACCCGCGCGATGGCCGTCTCCAGCAGCCGGGAACTGCTCCGCAACGCCCGGCCTCGAGGAGGCTCTTCCATGCTCTTGGATGCGGCGGTCGCGAGCGCCAAGAGGGCGAAGGATTGGGAGCAGGCGATGCTCTTGAGCGAAGCCCGCTGTCTGGCCGCTTTGGCCTCCAGCTCTCGCACCGGGGGCGCGCTGCCCGAGCTGGGCTTCCGCTTCGAGGCGGATTTTTTGCGCGCCAAGTGGTTGTGGTCGCAAGGTCGAGATCGGGAAGCCATGCAGGCCGCTCGCCAAGCGCATCGAATGATGCGGGGTTCGGGCTTTTTGAGCGATGATTTTTTCCCGACCCTCAAAGAATCGGCCGATCCCACCGAGGCTTCGGAGCTTTTGCAAGAAACCCGCGCCATCAATGAGCGGACTTTGGCCCGTTTCCCCGAGAGCGCCCAAGCCCACAACAACTATGCCTGGCTCCTCTCCCGCGTGCGCGAAGACCTTCCCCAAGCAGAAGAACACGTCCTGCGCGCTCTGGAGCTGCGACCCCAGGAGGCGGCTTACGTGGATACCTTGGCGGAGGTGCGTCTAGGCTTGGGAGAGTCGGAGGAAGCCCTTCAGCTCTCGCGCCAGGCGATCGAGCTTTCGCCGGAAGACCAGGCGGTCTGGGTGGAATACAAGCGGCGCTTGGAAGAGGTCGCGCTGGCAGAAGGCGCCGGATCGTGACCTCCGCTCCTGTCTGGCAAGTCCGCACCGATACCGGCGGGACCTTCACTGACTGCTGGGCCCTCGATCCGGAAGGGAAGGAACGTCGGGTCAAGGTCCTCTCGTCCTCAGTCCTCCGGGCGCGTGTCTTGCAAGTGACGCGGGGAGGAATCCGCATCGACCAGGATTGGGCCATGCCAGCAGGCTTTTTCCAAGGCTTTCGGGTTCGCAAGGTGGAAGGGGCGGCGCGCGAATTCCTGGTGAAGTCGTGGAGTCCTGCCACTGCGGAACTGGGGTTCTTCCCGGTCAGGGGAAACCAAGCGCTCGGGACCTTTTCCGGTGGCGATCTCATCGAGCTGACCACGGAGGAGGAAGCTCCCGTCTTGGGCGCGCGCTTGCTCACGGAAACGCCTCTCGGGCAAGCTTTTCCCACCATGGATTTTCGCTTCGCCACGACCCGCGCGACCAACGCCCTGCTGGAACGAAAGGGGGCGCCCACGGTTTTTTTTGTCACCCGGGGCTTTCGCGATCTTTTGCGGATTGGAGACCAGCGTCGCGAGCGACTCTTCGCTCTCCATCAGCCGAGACGAGAACCGCTCCCCGAATTGGTGATCGAGGTCTCGGAAGGGATTTCGGCCACCGGGGAGGTGCTAGAAGCGCTCGAGCCAGAAAGCCTCCGACCCCAAATCCAAGCCGTCCTCTCGCGCGGCCTCGAGGTGGCCGCCATCGCTCTCAAGAACGCCTACCTGGAGCCAACTCATGAGCGGGCTTTGAAGGCGCTGCTTTTGCAGGAGGGCTTTCGGCATGTTTCTCTCTCCTCAGAGCTGTCTCCCCTCATCAAATGGTTGCCCCGGGCTGAGACGGCCGTGGTCAATGCGACCTTGGCGCCCGTCATGGAGTCCTTCATTCGGGCGGTGACGGGGCCGCTCGGTCTCCCGCCCGATCGCCCTGCCCTTCTCATGACGAGTGCCGGGGGCCTGGAACCGAGTGCGCGCTTTCACCCCAAAGACAGCCTCCTAAGTGGTCCGGCCGGTGGGGTGGTCGGGGCGGCGGCGGTCGCGAAAGCGACCGGAAGGGAGAGGCTGCTGACGTTTGATATGGGCGGCACCAGCACGGATGTGGCCCGGATTGACGGAGATTACAGTTACCACTTTGAACAGCGAGTGGGAGGCGCGCGCTTGCAGTCGGTGGCGCTCAAGATCCATACCGTGGCGGCGGGAGGGGGATCGATTTGCTCATGGAAAACGGGGCGCTTGCAAGTCGGTCCGGAAAGCGCGGGCTCCGATCCCGGTCCGGCCTGTTATGGCAAGGGAGGCCCCCTCACTCTGACGGATGTCAATTTCCTCCTGGGCCATCTCGACACCAGCCAGATCAGCATCCCGCTGGAAGAGGCAGCGGCTTTCCGCGCCTTGGAGGCCCTGGTCGCTGAGATGGAAGCGGATGGTCAAATGGTGCCTGACCGAACTCGCCTTTTGGAAGGGTTGCGCGCCATTGCGGTCGAGCGGATGGCCGATGCCATGCGGGGGATTTCGGTCCGGGAAGGCTACGATCCCCGAGACTACACCTTGGTGGCTTTCGGAGGAGCTGGGCCCCAACATGCCTGCGCTCTGGCCGATGTCCTAGGGGTGCCAGAGGTGCTGGTGCCGGGAGACGCCGGTCTGCTGAGCGCCTACGGCTTGCACTGCGCTCTCGTGGAAAGGGTGGTGGCCCGGCAAGTCCTTCGTCCCCTCGGGGATTGCTTGTCGGAGCTGTCTTTTTGGTTGCACGAAATGGAACAAGAGGCGCTCGCTCGCCTGGCCGAAGATGGTTTTGAAAAGGGACGGATTCGCCGACGACTCCTGGAAGTCCGCTTGGCGGGACAAGAGACCGCCCTCCCGCTAGAAGCCGAGCCCGAGGAACTGGAAACCGCCTTCGCCGAGCGCTACCGCGAGCTCTACGGCTACCCGCCTCCAGCCAACCGGCCCTTGGAAGTGGTCTCGCTCCGGGTCACGGCGGCCACTCCTCCATCGCGGGGTGTCGAAGAGAGCTTTGCGGAAAGCGAGAGCCTGGTGGCCGGGCCAAAATTGCTCTCTGGGGCCCATTCCACCTGCGTAGTGGATGCGGGTTGGCAAGCCCTGCCAGGTGATCGCGGGAGCTGGCGACTTCGTCGGCAGGAGAAGAAGAAGGCCCTGCCAGACCGGCCCGAGCAAGGCGAAGCGGTCCAGGCGGAGCTGTTTCGCAATCGGCTCGCTGGCTTGGTCGAAGAGATGGGTTCGCTCCTTCAGCGGACAGCGCTTTCGACCAATGTGAAAGAACGCTTGGACTTCTCCTGCGCCCTCATGGACGAGGAAGGGGTTCTGGTCATGAATGCGCCGCACGTGCCGGTGCATTTGGGGTCGATGGGCGTGTGTGTGCGCGAGGTCGTCCGATCGCTGGAAATCGGCCCGGGCGATGTGGTGGTGACGAATCACCCCGCGCACGGAGGATCCCATCTTCCGGACGTCACGGTCATTTCGGCGGCCTTTGACGAAGAGGGCCAACGACTAGGCTACTTGGCCAATCGAGCGCATCACGCCGAAATCGGGGGCCAGGCTCCCGGCTCCATGCCGGCCGATGCCAAGCGACTGATCGAAGAGGGGGTGGTCATCGCGCCTCGTTACCTCGTCCGTTCGGGAAAGCCCGATTGGCAGGGACTGCGTGCTTTGCTCGAAAAGGGCCCTTACCCTTCCCGGGCCTTGGCAGACAACTTGGCGGACTTGGAAGCGCAGCTCGCTGCTAACCTCCACGGGGTGCGTCTCTTGGAGAGCTTGGCTTGCGAGCAGTCCGCGGCCCGTGTTCGCCACCAGATGGCCGGGCTCTTGGCGGCCAGCGAGAAACTGATGCGGGGATTTCTGGAGGGCCGCGGCCCCTTCGAGGCTTCCGCGGAAGAACGGCTCGATGATGGCACGCCGCTGGTGGCTCACCTCCGAAGCACAGGCACCCGGCTGAAAATCGATTTTGCCGGCTCAGGCCAGACCCATCCCGGTAATTTCAACGCCACCCCAGCCATTGCCCGGAGTGCCGTCCTCTACGTCCTGCGGCTCTGGTTGCGGGAGGAGGTTTCCCTGAATGAAGGGCTTCTGCGCCCAGTGGAGGTGGCCATCCCGAGGGGTATCTTGCATCCGGATTTCGCGGCGGCTCCAGCCGACTGCCCGGCGGTGGTAGGAGGCAATGTCGAAACCAGCCAACGCCTAGTGGGGACGCTTTTGAAAGCGCTCGCCCTGCAAGCGTCCAGCCAAGGCACCATGAACAATTTGCTCTTTGGTGATGAGTCTTTCGGCTACTACGAGACCATCGGCGGCGGGGCCGGCGGGGGACCGGAAGCGGCCGGCGCTTCGGGCATCCAGGTACACATGACCAACACCGCGATCACCGACCCGGAGATTTTGGAGCATCGCTACCCCGTGCGATTGCGCCAGTTTGGTCTGCGGGAGGGCTCGGGAGGAAGCGGGCGCTTTCCGGGAGGGGAGGGTCTGGTGCGGGAGCTGGAATTTTTGGCCCCCCTGACAGTTTCGCTCCTGACGCAGCACCGCAAGGAGGCCCCTTTCGGTCTGGCGGGGGGAGGGAAAGGCCGATGTGGGGAGCAGTTTCTTCGTCGAAGGGGCGACGCGGCCTGGCAGCCGCTTCGCTCGATTGCCACCATCGAAGTGGGTCCGGGCGACGCGCTTCGCATGGAGACGCCCGGGGGAGGGGGGTTTGGGGTTTGAGGTCTCGGGTTTCGGGCTTGCGGTGCTCAGGACCAATTGCTTGGAATAAATTTCACCTTGTCAGATGTCATGTCGATGTGTATACAATGTGATTGCAGGCTTTTTTGGAAGCCTGTCGAACAACCCCCAAACAAAAATGCGCATTCTGTCTGTTTCGAAAGGCGGTCGCCACCCCCAAAACCGTTCCGGCGTCGCCCTCATCATTGTGGTGGCCTTCTTGGTCCTCCTGACGGCCTTAGTGGTGGCCCTCTTAACCAGTGCTCTCTCGGCTTTGGAGCAAGAACGGGGCGTGACCGAGCGGATGAAAGTCAACACCGCCGCCCGAGGCGTCATCGACCTCATCGTAGCGGATCTCCGAGGAGAAATCCGAGCCAACTCGATTGAAGACAATACGGGTGAAATCACCCTTTATCTTCCGGAGGAGGATCAGCAAGGCCGGTATCCGAGTATGGTGCCAAGCCTCCGCCGGAATGATGGCACGACAGAAATCGACCCTAACGATGACTATGCTTCGTTGATAAAACAAAGCGGATCCACCCTATTTGATTCATCGACCGTTGAGCCGCTCATCCCCGAGGGGTCCGCCATTCCTACCGACGTCCCTTCCAAAAATGGCCGCATCGTAAGCCCGCGACGGTGGGCTAAACCACTCTTGATTAAAAACGTAGATAGCAGCTCTGCATTTTTGGAGGAAAATACGCTCCCCAAGTGGGTCTATATGACGGATCAAGGTTTGCATGATTCGGGTGCTCTTAGTCGGAATGAGAGGATTGTCAGCCGTTTCGCCTTTAACATCTACAATACCGGGGGTCTTTTAGATGCTAACGTGGCCGGTTTTGACGAGAATCAGTTTGGAAGTGAAGCCCCCTACAAAGGGTCTCAGTTGTGGGCTGATCTTACAGCCATCAACGATGGACAGGCTTTCCCAGCAGTCGACCGCTTTGTCGGTTGGCGAGACAAGGCTACCTTGGGGGAAAGCTCGGACGAAGAGGAATTTCTTCGTCTTATTCGAGAAGAAATTGGCCCCAAAGGATTTCTCTTCCCCTACCGGGTGGCCGGCTTTGGTTCAGATAGATTTTTCGGATCTCGTCAAGATTTGATTGGTTTCCAGCGGTCCTACCCCGAAATTGTGAGCGAGGGCGCACTGCCGTTCCTGACTCATTGGTCCCGAGACCTAAATACTCCCACTTATAGTCCTCCCGATCCCAACCTGTATCCGGAACGCCCCGGCGGAGATCGCAGCGACTTGAGAAACGCTCCGTTGGAGGAGTTAGATCCGTCCCCTATGCGACTGACCCGGGAGGTGGTGAATGCTGATGGAAAAACCGAGTCCATTCCCCTCATGTCGAGCCGCTTCCCCTTAGATCGTCTTCGCTACGTTGATACCCCAGACAGCATTTCTGATAACCCAATCGACTCGGAGGCGGCCGAAAAATTCTTCGGACTTGACTGGAACGCTTCGAATTTCCGGTGGCAGTATACTGAGACGAAATCCAATCGAATCAAAACTCTCCAAGAAGTTTTAGATGATGATAGTAGTGAGCGGGATCCTAATTTTTTCGAGGTATTGAAAGCTGCGATCCAGGTAGGGTCCCTTGGCGCATGGTATGAATATGGGTTGAGCGAAGGTTCCACAGATATTGCGGATTCTGGAACAGGCCTTCGGACGGATAGGGACATCAAGGACAGGTGGATTGATGAGCATATCATTCGAATCGGCGCCTGCATTATTGACCAATACGATGAGGATAACTTTCCCACCCGGATTGTGTTCAACGGGAACGAAATCTATGGCCAAGAAGACTTGCCAATGATTTATATGGCGAGACGGGCTCTCTATCAGGTTACTCAGTTCGGGACTGATTGGACTTGGGAGAATCCGCAGATGGTCTCAGACGCCCCTCAGCCGGGTGATCCCTCCACAAATCCTTGGCTGATAGCCGATCTGATCCAACCAATCCTCTGGAATCCACACGAGGAAACTGAAGGGAGTTTCACTTCCATTCCAGAAGCGCTCAGGGTAACGGCAGAATCTATTAGCAACGCTCCTCATGCAGCGCTTCGGGTTCGATCCGGTTGGGACGTAGGTAGTGGTGGCACCGGGTGGACAAGTGATTTTTCTAATTGGGGAGGGCCGGAAATGCCCGATGTCTCAGGGTATATTGAGGGATCTGAGACTATTACGGTAGACTACAATGCTAGCGCTTCGAACGGACTCTTCAGAGAACCTCGCATTCTCAGAATGGAAAATGAGAGTGAGTCCGGCAGTCCTGTTGCTGTCCCTCAGGCCCGCTATCAAGGGGGGCAGAATATTCTTGAAGCAGGCGCTTTCCCGGCGGCGGGGATTTTGGCGCCTCCAAGCGGCTACTCAGGTGATGTTTTCAACGGTAGTTACCGTAGCTACGAAGGCGAAGGCGGGGATCGTTCTGAAGCTTACCAGGACTTCCCAGGAGATTTGGGGTCTGTCGTGGGTTTTTTCCTCGGATATTCAATACAAGGACCTTCCATCTTTGGACAAGACGATGGCGGGATATTAAATCGCAATACCAACCAAAGAAACTATTTTCGAAGATACCAGACGCGAAAAAACAATCTGTCGCTCTTTTTGCAGTTTGAGGTGGATGGTAGATATTTCACCTATGATAAGATGAATCAAACGTTCACGAATGGGGCGACTGGAGATATTGTTAAAACCCTTCATCACGGGGGCATGACATATAAGGCAGATCCACGAACAGATCGGTTTGGAAGTTTTTACAACACCAATCAATATGGCAGCAGGAATGTGGCCGCAAAGACGTTACTTGTGCCAATTGGAACAACGATCGCTCCCACCGCTTTGGACTGGTCTGTCAAAAGTTCAAGACCACGCGGCGGCAGGATAGGGACGAACTGGGTGAGAAGTAACTCTCAAGCTTTCGTCCATCTTCTCCAAGCTAATAACCCAAATCTCCAAAACAGAGGAGCGTCCTTCTATTATGAAGATGCCGATGGTATCGTTCGCGGATCAGATGGCCGCTATGTCACACTGGATATTAAAGATGAAAGTCCCAAGTTTTGGCCCATGTCGATACCGGAGCCCAGGCAAGATGTTGGTAGGCCTGAGTATGTTCGTCCTGTAATACTCAACCGTCCATTCCGATCGGTAGGAGAAATGGGATACGCGTTTCGGGATTTGGCCTGGAAGACAATTAATTTCGCTTCTCCTGATAGCGCTGATGGAGCTCTTTTAGAATATTTCTGTCTCTTTGACCGCGAACGTCCTATTGAAGACGAAGAAGAAAGAGAAAGAGTGCGCGACGAAGTAGAGTTCGTCGCCGGCAAGGTCAATATCAACACACCGCACAAGGAAGTAATAAAAGCCCTCTTGGTGGGTGCCGCAAAAAAGGCTGCGGGGTTGCCAGATATCGACCCTACGGACCCAAATAGCGATTACTACTTCTTCAGTCCTAGTGATGTCGATCAGCTGGCTGAGGAAATTGTCAATTTTACCTCGAGCAATTCGTCACTTCTTGCAGAGACCGGCCAAGGCCCACTGCGATACTTGTCTGATATAATTGGTCGGCCGGCCACCAATTCTACTGCTTTGGAGGACGAGGGCGATTTTGTTGGACTGACCTCTTTAATCAATGAAGTTTATACAGGCGAGCTTGACCCCGATCGGCTGGTTGATTCAAATCGGGAGGCGATTGCCCGCAGTTTGGTGGATTCGGTCTCGACGAGGACGTGGACCTTCTTGATTGATTTAGTGGTCCAAACGGGTTCTCTTCCCCCCTCCGCCCAAAATGATTTCGCAGATTTCCGAGTTGCAGGTGAGTCTAGATATTGGGTTCACTTGTCTATGGATCGATTCACAGCACAAATCATTGATATCGCAGTTGAACAAGTGGTAGAATAAACTGTATATGAACTTCCGAAGCTTAAAAAACCTCTCCTCGGTGATGGCAGTGTCCTTGTGGTTGCTTAGCATTGGTGCATTGGCTCAAGAATCAGCTGAGCTACCCAGGCCAAAAATTCCCTTAATCAGTGAACTACCGGATAAATATCAGTGCGCCGTCTTGGTGACATATCGCGGAGAGAGGAGGCCAAGTCAGTCAAACTCCTTGGATCGCATTTTGTATGTGAGAGATGGGAGCCAAATTCTTTCCCGTAAAATGTATGGGAGTGGGGCTGTGCAGGAATTTTGGGCCTTTGAAAATGCCGAGATACGGGTGATTGAGTCTAATGATTTCAGGCGCGCTGCGTTTTTCCGTGCTGTAGGGTCTTCATCGCTGCGCCCTTTCGAGGTCGTCAAAGATATCACACTCGATGATTATGTCTCGGTTGATAGAGTGGAAGGTCGTTTGGTATTTCTTTTCGAACGTGACCCTGCCGATGACCCGTTAGCTGACCTCAGCAAGGAGGACTTGAGGCTCATGGAGAGGTATATCAAGGAATTGATGCTGGATGCAAAGGAAAGTGGAGAATCGATGACTCGGGAGGAAGCTGAAGCTGATTATATCGCAGGGCTGGACCTGAGGCCGTCTCGCCTAGTTTTGGACGCTCAGACTCAATTGCCTCTCCAATTTACCATTGGTATAACGAGTTACACTTTCAAGTATGCCAAGCTGGATAAGCCTTTGTCAGCTCCTGCGGATGTCGTTGAAAAATATCAGGCATGGAAGGCAAGCCAGGGGTAGGTCTTTTGCCGACAAAGGCCTAACTGAGTTGGTCAGGATTTTTCATGTTTTGATCATAGGGCAGCTTTTCAGAATGAGATTAGGTGGTGAATGGAAAGGTCGGGTTATCTGAAAATTAGTGGAACAGTCCGTTGCTCTGGGCTGTGCGTAGCCCTCCTCGGTGGGAGGGAGAATGCGGGCGCCCCTTGGGAGGAGTTCTTATTTTCGTGGCCATAGTTCGGGCCTCTTGTAGGCTCCTCGCTCCTTATTTCCAGCCCTCTGTATTAGCCTCCGCATCGCTGATGGTGCGATACCCTTCTTAGGTCATTGGTCTGGGCTGAGTGCAGACGGTTGAAGAATTTAACGGAGAAAAGGAAATCTTAAGAGGAAGAGTGGAGAGGCTGGTTGCTAGTGGCGGGTTTGCCCTTCACTTTTCACGAGATACTTGTAGCTGGTCAATTCTTTCAGCCCACAGGGCCCTCGGGCGTGGAGTTTGTCGGTGCTGATGCCGATTTCGGCTCCGAAGCCGAAACAGCCGCCGTCGTTGTAGCGGGTGCTGGTGTTCCAGAAGACGGCCGAGGAGTCGACGGCCGTTTGGAAAAGGGCGGCACGTTTCGGATCGGTCGAGACGATGGCGTCGCTGTGGCGGGAGCCATATCGATTGATGTGCTCAACGGCCATGTCTAAGCCATCGACGACCCGGATGGAGAGGATGAGGGCGAGGTATTCCGTTCTCCAGTCTTCCTCGGTGGCCGGGATGATTTTCGAGCCAAGAATTTCCCGGGTGGCGGCGTCGCCCCTGAGTTCCACGCCTTTTTCCCAGAGCCGCTCCGCAATCTTCGGGAGAAAACTGTGGGCGACAGCTTGATCGACCAAGAGAGTTTCCAAGGCATTGCAGACGCCTGGGCGTTGGGTTTTGGCGTTGTCGACGAGGTCGACTGCCATTTGCGGGTCGGCGGAGGCGTCCAGGTACATGTGGCAGATGCCGTCGAAGTGTTTCAGAACCGGCATGGTGGCCATGCTGGTGACGGCGCGGATGAGCCCTTGACCGCCCCGGGGTATGAGGACGTCGAGAAACTCGCTGAGCTGGCAGAGGTGACGGACGGATTCCCGATCGGTATGGCTCACCAATTGGATGGCGTCGGTAGGCATTTCTGTTCCTTCCAGGCCACGCTGGAGGGCGGCCGCCAGGGCCCGGTTGCTGTGGATGGCTTCTTTGCCACCGCGGAGGATGGTGGCGTTGCCGGATTTAAGGCAGAGTGCGGCGGCGTCGCAGGTGACGTTGGGTCGGCTTTCATAGAGGATGCCTACCACTCCTATGGGGACGCGCACTTTGCGAATCTCTATGCCATCTGCTCCCGTGAACTCTTCGAGCGTTTCGCCCACCGGGTCGGGGAGTTGGGCGATGTCACGGACGTCTTGGGCGATTTTTCGAAGTCGCTGAGGATCGAGGGCCAGTCGATCCATCATCGCTGCGCTGAGGCCCTTGGACTGGCCCTCGGCGAGGTCGATTTCGTTGGCCGCCAGGATGGCGGTCTGTTCTGCCTCGATGGCCTCGGCCAGGGCGAGCAAGGCGGCATTCTTGGAGTCGGTCGAGCAAAGCGGCAAGCGCAAGGCCGCTTGGCGGGCCCGGCGTCCCATTTCCTCAATTTCTTGTTCGAGAGGGGAAGATGGGCTGGGGCGGCTCGACATGGGGCGGGAAGGGTAGCCATTTCCCGCCAAGATTCAAGAAGGGGTCCGGCGGGCCGAAAAGCGAGTGCCCCGTCCCTGGCCTGCCAGGAGAGCAGGCAATTGCTCCGGATGGCGACCATGGGCCATGACGACCGGAATGCCGACCCGCGTGGCTGCTTCCACGGCTTTCAATTTCGATTGCATGCCGCCCCGGGAAAGAGGGTCGTCATGCTGTCGGGCGTAGTGCAAGACTCGGGTGACATCGGGAACGCTCTCTACCAGGGGGTCGCCCTCGGCCCCCGGCGCATGCAGCCCCTCCACGCTGGTGAAGAGCACCAGGAGGTCGGCCTGGACCAGTTCGGCCACGCGGGAGGAGAGCAGATCGTTATCGCCAAAGCTGAGTTCTTCGGTCGCCACGGAGTCGTTTTCATTGATGACCGGGATGGTCTTCCCAAGGGTCAGGAGAGCTTCGAG
Source organism: Verrucomicrobiota bacterium (assembly GCA_039027815.1). Taxonomy (NCBI): domain Bacteria; kingdom Pseudomonadati; phylum Verrucomicrobiota; species Verrucomicrobiota bacterium. The sequence goes on along the minus strand of JBCCJK010000013.1, from coordinate 22,777 downwards.
GGTGGCCAAGATCCGTTGCCGCCGCTCAGGGGAATCGAGGTCATGGTAGGTGAGAAGCAATTGGCCAACCCGGCAGTCGTGTTGGCGGAAGGCTTGCTCATAATGGTGCATAAGGCGGCTCTGCCCCACGGCCGCCAGCGCCTGAAGGGCTGCCAGGTCCTCGGGTCGGGTCTTTTTTCCGTAGCTGAAGAGCCCCGCGCCGACCGCTCCGCTCGAGACCACCAGGAGTTCGACCCCCCGATTCGCGAGTCCGACCACGGCCGCGACGATGGCCTGGAGATTTTTGAGGTCGAGTCCCACGCCGTCGGGTCGCGTCAGGATCCTCGTTCCCAACTTGAGAACGACCCGTCGAGGAAGGGCCGGAAGGGGCGTTTTTTGAGGATCCACTCGGGCAGCCGTCCGGGTGTTGCAAGCGCTTGTCAATGGACCTCTTTGGGGCCTGGCAAAAGGCTCTCCCACGCGAAAGCCACACCCCATTTTACTCCGCCTCCGGCAAAGACGGTTTTTGTACAAAAAACTGCGCAAAATCGTTTGTGAAATTTTTCACAAAGTCTATTAAGCGCCAGATGCCGAATTTCTTTCCGCGTTGGACGAACCTCTTGCCGCTGAAGCTAGCGGTTTGCCTGGTTCTCATAGGCGGCGGCGTGGTTTTGGCGGTCAGCTATTACTGGACGCCTCGCTACTCCCGGGTCGGTTACCAGCCTCAGCAACCGATCCCGTATGATCACTCGCTCCACGTGGGCCAGCTCGGGATGGATTGCCGGTATTGCCACACCCATGTGGATGAGTCGAGCCACTCGAATATTCCTTCGGCGCAGACTTGTTGGAATTGCCACCAGCACGTCAAGACCAATAGCACCAAGCTGGAGCCGCTTCGTCGGGCGGTCGATGAGAGCTATGAAAACTACGACGGCAAACCGATCGAGTGGAAGCGCATTCACAAGGTCCCCGACTACGCGCACTTCAACCACGCCGCCCACGTCAACCGCGGGGTAAGCTGCGTGAGTTGTCATGGCAAGGTCAATGAGATGGAGGTGGTCTGGCACGAGGAGCCGCTCACCATGGGCTGGTGTCTCGACTGCCACCGTGAGCCCGAAAAGCACCTCCGGCCTCTGGAGGCGATCTACGACCTCGATTGGAAGCCCGAAAACGCCAACATCGTGGTCGATGGCAAGAAGCTCGAAACCCAGCGGGAGATCGGGCTTCACCTGAAAGAACACTGGAACATCGTCCCCCCTGAATCCTGTGGTGCTTGCCACTACTGAGGCGCTCCTCTCCGCTCGCTGACTTCTTCATGAAACGTTACTGGAAAATGCCGCAACCGGAGCCATCCGATCAGCAGGCATGGAAAGGTCCTGGTCACCTCAAGGACACCCCCGAGTTTCGGGAGTGGCTCGACCAGGAGTTTCCCCGGGGCGCCGCCGAGATGACGCAGGAGGAGACGGAGGTCTCCCGGCGCAGCTTCCTCCAGTTGATGGGCGCTTCGACGGCTTTGGCTGGCTTTGGCATGACGGGCTGTCGCCGCCCGGAGCACCTCATTAAGGCCTACACCAAAAGCGTGGAGTGGGTGGTGCCGGGCAAGCCGCTTTTCTATGCCTCCACCATGCCGAAGGTGGATGGCGGGACGCCTCTGGTGGTCACGACTCATGAAGGGCGCCCTACCAAAGTCGATGGCAATCCGCTCCACCCGGACAGCGTGGGAGGCACCGATTCCTTCGGCCAAGCCTCCATTCTCGATTTGTATGACCCAGACCGGACGAAGGACTTCCGGAGAAAAGGCAAGAAGGTCAGCCGCGAGGAGTGGGGTGAGTCTTTTTCTGCGATCGCCTCGGAGCTGACAGAGAAGCAGGGCGCGGGCGCGGCCTTTCTGGTGGGCCACAGCACCTCGCCGACCCGGCAACGGGTCATCGCCCAACTGAAAAAAAAGTTTCCCCAAAGCCGCTGGTATCGCTACGAGGCCCTCTTGCCCGAGAACGCCTGGGCCGCGACCGAAGAAGCCTTCGGTGCGGGCGCTCGCCAGCTCCCGCATTTCGACAAGGCAGATCGGGTGCTCTCCCTCGACTGTGATTTCCTGGGCCTGGAACGCACGGGAACCGATGCCGTGGGGGATTTCGCCAAGATGCGCAAGCCGGAGAAGGGCGACAAAGTCCTTCCCATGAACCGGCTCTATGTGGCCGAGTCTGCCTTCAGCCTGACGGGCGGGATGGCCGATCACCGTTTCCGCATCAACACCAGCCAAGTCGCCAAGTTGGCCGTCCTCTTGGCCGAGGAGATGGGGATCGAGACCGGGGCCATCGTGGCGCCCTCCGACTTTGGCAAGAAAACCTCCGAGTGGGTCAAGGCCTGCGTGAGCGACCTCCGCGCTCACCCCGGGCATTCGTTGGTGGTGGTGGGCTCGCGGCAGCCGAAATCAGTCCACCTGCTCGCGGCCGAGATGAATCGACTTTTGGGCGCCTACGGCAAGACCCTCTCCATCGTGAAGACCCAGCCAGAAACCTTCGGGGCCTTGGCGGAGCTCAAAAAGGACATCGATGGGGGAGCGGTGGAAACGCTGTTTCTCACGACCGAGGGAGACCCGGCCTACGATGCGCCAGCCGACTTGCAATGGGCTGAGACGCAGAAAAAAGTGCCGGAGGTCATTCAGTTAGGCAATCGACGGAACGCGACCGCGGCGCTCGCCACCTGGAACGTTCCCGGGGTTCATTATTTGGAGGCGTGGGGCGATCTTCGGAGCGGCTACGGGACCTACTCGCTCATGCAGCCGATGATCCTTCCTCTTTACGGAGGGGTTTCGGAATTAGAGCTATTCCTAGGATTGCTCGCGGGAGAGGCGCTGGCCGAAGCCACCAATACCTCGCTGACAGAGGCTTACACGGCGGTTCGCGAGACCTTTGCGGCGGAGCTCACCAAAGTGGGCGATCCGCCCTCTTCCGGCGATGCTTGGGAGCGCTCTTTGCGAGATGGTTTCTTGAAAGGGTCAGCCTATGCGCTGGAAGCCCAAGCTCCCGCCATTTCCAATCTGCCGGCCCAAATCCAAGAAGACCTCAAAGATCGCCCCACGGCCGACGCTCTCGAGGTCACCTTTTGCACCGACTACTCCGTCTACGATGGGCGCTATGTCAACAATGGTTGGTTGCAGGAAGCCCCCGATCCGATTTCCAAGCTCACTTGGGACAATGCTGCCTTGGTAAGTCCTGCCACCGCGCGGGCGCTCGGCTTAGCGGAGCAGCTCATGCCGGAACGGGCCGAGCAGCTTCCCTACTCGGGCACGAAAGGGGCCGCCAACTCGGCCGCCAGTCCCGACACCGAAGGCCCCCTCATCGAACTGGAAATCAAAGGGCGGAAGCTCCAACTCCCAGCCGTTTTGGCCTTCGGTCATTCCGACCACTCCATCACGATTTCGCTCGGCTACGGGCATGACTTGGCCCACTGCGGGAGTGTCGCACGAGGGGCCGATGGCAAGAGCCCGAACAATGAGCAGGGCTTCGGCGTTGGCTTCAATGTCTACCCCCTGCGGGACAGTCAATCTCAATACTTCGCGCAGGGGGCCAAGGTCACCAGCCTGGGGCGCACCTACCCGCTGGCGCTGACCCAAGAGCATCACAGCATGTTTGGTCGGGCCCTCGTCCGTGAGCGGACCCTGGAGACCTACAAGAAGACGTATAAGCTGAAAGGGGGGGAGGGGTATGACGACCACGGGACGGGCGGAGCCGGGGGCGATGGCAAGAAGCTCAAACCGATCCAGCTCGACGGGATGGACGCGCACATCCCGCCCAATGTGAATCTTTACAAGTCGACCGATACCCAAAACCAGCCGCTCTTGAATGACGACAAGCACCAGTGGGGCATGGTCGTCGACCTGAACAGTTGCGTGGGGTGCAACGCCTGTCTTTTGGCCTGTCAGGCTGAGAACAACATCCCCATTGTAGGCAAGGAACAGGTTCGGCGGGGGAGGGAAATGCATTGGGTCCGCATGGACCGCTACTTCTCGATCGATAAGAAAAACACCTTTGATCCGGACAATCCGGAAATGCTCCCTCAGCCGGTTTCCTGTGTCCAATGTGAGCAAGCCCCTTGTGAAACCGTTTGTCCGGTCAATGCCACGGTCCACAGCGAAGACGGGCTCAACCTCATGGCCTACAATCGCTGCATCGGCACACGCTATTGCGCGAACAACTGTCCTTACAAGGCCCGGCGTTTCAACTACTTCGATTACAACAAGCGTCCCCTCGATCAGCTCTACCGCTCTCCGGCCTTTTTCCCCTATTCCAAAGAGGGCCGGGGAGAGACCACGCTTCAGCTGCAGAACAATCCCAATGTCACAGTGCGGATGCGCGGGGTGATGGAGAAGTGCACCTACTGCATCCAGCGCTTGCAGGCCGCCAAGATCGAGCGCAAGCAGATCACTCGGGAGAAGACCCTGGCCCTCGGCCAGCGCTCGGAGGAAGTGGCCATCAGCGTGGAAGACCTTCGCATCCCCACGGGTAAGCTCAAAGTGGCTTGCCAACAAGTCTGCCCGGCGGAGTGCGTCATCTTCGGAAATCTCTTGGATCCCGCCGATCCCATTCGGAAATACAAGGAGCTGGACGAGGACCGCTCCAAAGCGGTTCACAACAAGCACAATCGGAATTATGATCTGCTGACCTACGTCAACACCCGTCCGCGGACCAGCTACCTCGCCCGGATCAAGAACGTCAATCCTTCCATGCCCGACGCCCCCTACATCGGAAACGCCTCCGTGAGCATTCACTAGCTTCTTCTCATGTATATCGATTCCGGAAATTCCAATGTGGTGATTGAGAAGCTCCCTCGCGAGCCGCTCATTCTCAACAACCGGTCCATGTCCTGGATCACCAATCGGATCTGCGGAGTGGTCGAAAAGCCGCAGCCGATTTGGTGGTGGTTTGTCTTCATCCCTTCGGCCATCATCGCCGCCATCGGAGTGGTGGGGGGGCTGACCTACCTCGTCAGCACCGGAGTGGGAGTCTGGGGGAACAGCAACACCACCATGTGGGGCTGGCCCATTGTGAACTTTGTCTTTTGGATTGGGATTGGCCACGCTGGCACCCTCATTTCCGCGATCCTCTTCCTCACCAGGCAGAACTGGCGGACGTCCATCAACCGGGCGGCTGAGGCCATGACGATCTTCGCCGTCATGTGCGCCGGCATCTACCCGGCCTTCCACGTGGGCCGGGTCTGGTTGGCTTGGTTCCTGGCGCCCATCCCGAACTCCAATTGGATTTGGCAGAACTTCAAGTCCCCGCTGCTTTGGGACGTCTTCGCGGTCTCCACCTACTTCACCGTCTCGGCCATTTTCTGGGTTCTCGGGATGGTGCCCGACCTGGCGACCATTCGCGACCGGGCCACGGGCAAGTTCCGCAAGCTTTTCTACGGCATCGCTGCCCTCGGTTGGCGGGGGGGCAATCGGCAGTGGAGCCACTATGAAATGGCCTATCTCCTCCTGGCAGGACTCTCCACGCCCTTGGTCTTGTCCGTTCACACGATCGTGTCCTTCGACTTCGCGACCTCGGTCGTGCCTGGTTGGCACACCACGATCTTCCCGCCCTACTTTGTGGCCGGGGCCATCTTCGGTGGCTTTGCCATGGTCTTGACGCTCATGATTCCGGCCCGGGCGCTCTACGGTCTCGAAGACCTCATTACGATGAAGCACATCGACAACATGGCGAAGATCATCGTCATGACGGGCTCCATCGTGGGCTACGCCTACCTCATGGAGCTGTGGGTGGCTCTGGTGTATGGTGGGAACAAGTTTGAGTATGACGCCTTCTTTCTCCGGGCCACCGGTCCTTACGCCTGGGCTTACTGGACGATGATGGCCTGCAACGTAGTCGCGCCGCAATTTTTCTGGGTGCGATCGTGTCGCAAGAATCTCCTCCTCGTGATGTGTGTTTGTATGTGCGTGAACGTGGGCATGTGGTTTGAGCGTTTTGTCATCATCGTGACCACCTTGCCGCGGATGTGGTTCCCGGGGGAATGGCAAATGTATGAGCAGTCCTGGGTCGATACCGGGATGTTCATCGGCACCATCGGGATGTTCATGTCGCTCTTCCTGCTCTTTCTCCGCTTCCTGCCCTGTATCAACATTGCCGAGGTCAAATGGACCCTGCCGGAGGCCAATGTGCACTTGGGGGACGATGAAGAAGAGGGCGTGGCCGTCCTCGAATCCGAGCCGAACTCCACCTACTGATCCAATCCGCCGGAGAACCCTGTTGTGAGTGAACCCTTAAAAAAAGCTTATGGCTACCTGGCGCGCTTTGAGAGCCCCAAGGCAGTCTACCAAGCTGCCATGAAGGTCCGGGACCGGGGCTTCAAGCGATGGGATGTCTACTCCCCTTTTCCCATTCACGGGATGGACGACGCCATGGGCCTGAGCCGTTCCAAGATTCCCTGGGTGGTGTTCTTCGGCGGCATGGCGGGCACCGCCACGGGCATCTTGCTGCAATACCTCACTCAAGTGGTGATTTATCCCACCATCGTCCAGGCCAAGCCCGCCAACATTTTCACGATCCCGGCCTTCTTCCCCGTCATTTTCGAACTCACCATTTTGCTCTCGGCTTTCACCACGCTCTTCAGTCTCTTGGGATTCACGCGGCTTCCGTATATGAATCACCCGCTGTTCACCTCAGCCCAGTTCAAGAAGGCCACCGATGATGGCTTGTTCATCGCGATCGAAGCGGTCGATGGAGAGTTTCACGAAGAAGAGACCCGCACCTTTCTCGAGGAAATCGGGGGCCAAGATATCGAACTAGTGGAGGACGAGGTCTAAGGCGCTCGCTACGCAATTATGCTCAAGAATTTCCTGATCGCCTACGCCTTGGTCGCCCTGCTTTTTGTTGGGATGATGGGCTTTCGTGGCACGAAGGATTCGAACCGTCCCTTCATGGTGTTCAATGACATGGACGACCAATACAAGGTGAAGTTCCAAGACAGCAGCGACCTCTTTGCCGATGGCGTTGGCTCGCGCCGGCCCATTGAAACGACCGTTCCCCAAGGCCTGGTGAAAGCTCCCGGCCTGGCGCAAGAGGGCAAGGTCGCGCCCGAGGGCTATACCCAATTTTCCGACTACTATCACACGGGGCGCTTCGGAGATTTCTGGGGCGATGGAATGCCAATCGAACTGGAGTTAAGCGATGCCACGATGGACGCTTTCTTGCGCAGGGGGCAGGAACGCTACGAGGTCTTTTGCACCGTCTGCCACGGGAGCGACGGGAATGCGCAGAGCGTGGTCGCCCAACGGGGTTTCGCCGGGATCGCCAGCATTCACCAGGAGCGACTTTTGCCGGGGAATATTTCAGATGGGTATCTCTACGATGTCATCGCAAACGGGAAGGGCTTGATGGGCAAGTATGGCGACAAGCTGAATGTTTATGATCGCTGGGCGGTGGTGGCCTACTTGCGGGCGCTCCAGAAGAGCCAGCGGACAATTTACACCGAGGTGAAGCCCGAGTTCGACAGCGCCGAACAGGCCTCAGTGGAGTAAGATTCAAGAGAGCCAAGCAAGATGGGACATCACTTTTCAGTCAAAGACCTGCCAGAAGATGGCGAACATTTCGATCCTTCCAAGGTCTCGAAATTTTCGTTCATCTTGTTGGTCGTGGGGGGCTCCCTGGCCCTCTTGTCTTTGCTCTTTTTCCTGATCCCGGCCACCAGTGAGGAGTTCGCCTACTCGTGGCTCTTCGGCTTTGGCGTGTTTTTTAGCATCACGGCAGGCGGGATTTTTTGGACCCTTTTGCACCACGCCACCAATTCCGGCTGGGGCACGGCCATTCGACGGCTGATGGAAAACTTGGGCAGCATGATGTGGTTTCTGGCGGTGCTGGCGGTTCCGTTTTTGTTCACGCCTGTGCAGGACGCTCTTTGGGAGTGGATGGAGCCCTACCGGAGTGCCGTGGCAGAGCATGACGGCAATGCGCTCTCGATCTTCGACAAAAAGAAGATGAAGGAGATCAAGCACACTCTTGAGGTCAGCAAGAATCCCGAGCACTACCTGATCTCCAAGAAATCCGCCTATATGAACACCACCCTGTGGACGACTCGCGTTGTCCTCTATTTCGGGCTGCTCTCACTCATTATTTACCGCATGCGAAAGTGGTCGATCAAACAAGACACGGTCGGCGGCACCAAATTGACTTTCAAAATGCGTGGGTCGTCTTGCTGGGGCTTGGCAATTTTCGGAGTGGGTTTTAGTTTTGCGGGAATCGATTTTTACAAGGCTCTCGACTACACTTGGTTCTCGACCATGTGGGGTGTCTACATGTTTGCGGAAGCGGCCTTGAGTTCCATGGCCATGTTGATCGTGACGCTCTACTTCCTCCGCAAGGCGGGTTACCTCAAAAAAGTCACTTCCGTGGAGCACTTTCACATCATGGGGAAACTCATGTTCGCCTTCGTCGTCTTTTGGGCTTACATTTCCTTCGGACAATTCTTCCTGATTTGGTATGCCAACATCCCGGAAGAGACGAAGTTCTTTCTGATTCGGAATACCGAGGGATGGAACACCATGAGCATTGGGCTGGTTTTGCTCCACTTTGTGATTCCCTTTGTGGGATTGGTGGGAGCGTGGGTCAAACGAAACCCCGATTTCCTGGTCATCGGAGCGATCTACGTCCTCGCTGTTCATATTTATGAGTTTTACTGGATCGTGATTCCTGAGCGCTCCATCTCGCTGGTTTATGAAGGCATTGTGATCCCTTGGGCCATCCTTCTCGACATCGTGGCACTGGGCGCCGTGGGCTGCCTCTGGGGCTATTTCTATCTGCGGACCTTTTCCGGCCAGAGCCTCTTTCCGCGACGCGACCCGCGCTTGCTGGAATCAATCAACGCACACAACTGAAAGTTTCCTCAAAGAAGATGGCTCAAAACAACCAAGAAGATTATCCTGTGAAGCGGTTGGCCGGCTTTTGGTGGACCGTCCTCGGGGTGTCGGTCTTTGGCTTGATCGCGGTCGTCATTTACCAGCTGGGCTTGGAGGAGGAAACGAGCTATTCCGCTGGTTTCCAAGAGGGTAAAAAGAACCTCGCCAAAGTGGTCGCGACCCAGCAATCCAATATTGCGGACTGGTCTTGGGTCGATGAAGAAAAGGGCCTGGTCAAAGTGCCTATCGGACAAGCCATGGACCTGGCCGGCTCCTATTACCTCGCCCTGGAGCCCGCTCCTTTGAGCGGGTTGGATCACGCGGTGCCCGGAACACCCACCCACGACAAACTCTTACAAGAACTGACGGCTCCCGCTGCCGAACCGGCCTCCGAAAGCGAGGGAACCGTCCCAGAAGAAGAAACCGAGGAGGATCCCGAGGCGAGCAAGCTGGATGATTCTCCCGAAAGCGCCGGGTGAACGAACCGAGTATGAGTGAATCGACCGCCAGCCCTTTGTCTGAAGAAGCCGCTCTCCGCGCTGAAGTGGATGCGTCGGCTCGCTGGCCGGTGCTTTTCTTTCTCACGAGCGGCATGCTCTGGCTAGTGGTGGCGATCTTGCTGGGGGCATGGGCCTCGGTCAAATTGGTCTTCCCCGGCTTTCTCGATGTCACCTCGCTTTTGAATTACGGGCGACTCCAGCCTATGCACTTGGCAGCCTTTATTTATGGCTGGGGATTCAACGTGGCTTTCGGAGTGATCTTTTGGATGACCGCCCGGCTTTCGAAAGTGGCCATTCGCAACCCGATCAGCCTCCTGGTGGCGGCTGGGGTTTGGAACATGACGGTCAGCTTCGGCCTCCTGGGAATCCTTTTCGGCTACGGCAGTGGCATGGAGCTGATGGAATTTCCGATAGGGATCTGGCCGGTTTTGATCGTGACCCAGGTCTATCTGGGCGGGCAGTTGGTGGCCATCTTCCGCAGCCGACGGGATGAAAAGCCCTTCGTTTCCATGTGGTATATTTTGGGGAGCGTTTTTTGGTTTCCCTGGATTGCCATCACGGCCCTCCTTTTGACGGAGGTCTTCCCCAGCGCAGCCGTCATGAATTCGGCGGTCAATGCTTGGTACCAGAGCAATCTGCTTCTCCTGTGGTTTGGCTCGATCGGCTTGGCCGTGGCTTACTACTTGATCCCTAAGATCACCAACAAGCCCATTCACAGCTACAGCCTCTCCTTCATTGGTTTCTGGGGCATTGCGGTCTTGGCTGGTTGGAGTGGCATGTATGCTCTCAATGGAGGGCCGCTCCCGGTCTGGCTGCCCGGGGTGAGTGCGGCGGCGGCCTTCATCATGCTCATCCCGATCAGTGTCATCGCGGTCAATCACCACATGACGGCGCAGGGACGGATGGCGTTGGTGAAATACAGTCCCACTTTGCGATTCACCGTCTTCGGCACGATTTCCTTCACCGTGCTCGGGGGCGTGGCTGCTTTGATGTCTCTCTTCACGATGAGTCAATACGCCCAATTTACGATTGCCAAGATCGGCTACCAATTTCTCGTCCTTTATGGGTTTTTCACGATGGTGATGTTCGGGGCGATCTACTTCATCGTCCCTCGATTGACTGGCCGGGAATGGGTCTCCGGGAAGATGATCGGCTTTCATTTCCTCTTCAACGCCTATGGCACGGTCTTCATGCTGATTGTGACCGTGATCGGGGGAATCCAGCAGGGCTCTGGCGCCTATGATCGGCCTTGGAAATTGTCTCACGACTTTGTCCAGTCCTACCTGGCAATGCGCTGTGTTCTCTGGCTGTTCCTCTTGTCAGCCAATGCGGTCTATTTCTATCACTTGGTGAAATTGGCTTTCGTGAAATCGGAGGCAGATCAGGGGCCGACCCTTTTCCAAAAGATGCCCTCGAAGTTGAAGTCGGTGGTGGAAGGGCAGGAGGAACCAGCGGTCGAGGGAGGGACCATCCAGGCCTGATATGAATCTCAAGACGTTCTACTTCGGGCTGACGCTCACCTTCGGGCTTCCTTGGTTGCTCTTCATTGTCTTTCCGCACTTTGGTTTCTCCGGGCTGGCACCGGTGGCTTATGAGATTGAAGAGGAGGCCCTCCAGAGCGTCTATCCGGCCCGGACGATGGCCGTGGTGGAAGGGGGCAGCCGCGTCTATGCCCAAGAGGGCTGTTTCCAATGCCACACCCAGGTCATTCGGCCGGAGTATGCGGGAACCGACACCTGGCGGGAAGGCTGGGCGGGAAGTTTGGAGGAGGGGACGATTCGGACGACTCGTCCGCGAGATTACCTCGGTGAATCCTACGCTCACTTCGGGGTGCAGCGGCTCGGCCCTGACCTTTCTAATGTCGGACTGCGGATCCAGGATCGCGCCTGGCATTATCGGCATCTTTATGACCCTCGGAGTGAGGTCGAATGGTCCAGCATGCCAGGGTTCCGCCACCTCTTCCAGAAGCGTAAAATTCAAGGACAACCGTCCTCTGAAGCCTTACGGTTTCCGGGTGAACTTCAGCCGGAAGACGGCTTCGAAATTGTCCCGACCGAGCGAGCCGTCGCTCTGGTCGATTATCTTCTGGCCTTGAGAAAAGATCAGCCCATTCCAGCATCCCTTCTAGACTCCACCACCCTAGCCGCTCAAACCAGCGAGTAACCTGTTTCCTCTCTTCCCCCGACCCCTTCTCTACAATTCCCTGATCACGATCCAGCCTGCGAAATGAGTAGTGAGCTTCTCAGCGATTCTTCGAGTGAAAAAGTGGATTACGCGGAAAATGCCGACGTAACCCGCTTCCACTCGGCCACGGCCCGGGAACAGCCCGAGCCGACGACCCAGGAGCAACCCATGCCGATCTGGGTCTTCGCGCTCTGCTCTCTTTTCCTCTTGGCAGGCGGTGCCCTTCTCGGTTCTCATACCAACGGCTTTGGACTGGATACCCTGAGTCTGGCCGGCTATGTGCCGCAGGGGCCCGATGACGGCTCGGCCGTGGTCATCGAAAAAACGGATCTCGAGAAGCTCATGGCAACCGGCAAGCAGATTTACACTACGTGCGCGGCCTGCCACGCTCCCAACGGTTCGGGCAACCCGGGCGGCAACATTCCGCCTCTGGCGGGGGCGGAGTGGGTCAGTGGATCGACCGAACGCTTGGCGCTCATCATTCTGAACGGTCTCAATGGACCGATCGAGGTCATGGGAAAGACTTGGGTCAATAACATGGCTAGCCAGGCGGCGGCCGTCAACCAACCAGCCAAGTTGGCCGGGGTCATGACCTACATCCGATCCGAATTTGGAGGAGGAGCCAGCCCCGTGACCGAAGAGATGGCGGAGGCCGCCTTCGCCGTTTCGGAGCAGTATAGTGGGCAGATGACCCAGGAACTTTTGCTACAAATCCCGGACAGCCAGATGCTGCCGGGAACGCCGATCGATATGGAGACCGGAAATCTGGTCGGAGCAGGCGACGAGGGTGCGTCCGAGGCCGCCGAAGGTCAGTAACACATCCGATGCTAGCAACCACTCACACAGACAGACCACTCGATGAGCGCTGAAGCCACCACACCGGACTCCTTGGAAGATCACGCGCATGATCATGATCACGATCATGAGCTTCCTTTTTGGCAAAAATACATTTTGTCGACCGATCACAAGATGATCGGGATTCAGTATGGCATCACCGCCATGATTTTCCTCTTGATCGGGTTTTTCCTGATGATGATTATGCGCTGGAGCATCGCCTACCCAGACGAGCCGCTTCCGGGCTTCCTCCAGTACCTTTTGGGCGATAACCGGGATTACTGGCTGGCCAACGGGAAAATCACTGGCGACTACTACAACATGCTGGGCGCCATGCACGGCACCATCATGGTCTTTCTGGCGGTGGTGCCTCTGGGCTTCGGGGCCTTTGGGAATTATGTCATGCCGCTCCAGATTGGGGCGCCTGACATGGCCTTTCCCAAGCTGAATTGCGCCAGCTATTGGCTCTATTTCATCGGTGGGGTCATGATGATGCTGAGCTTTTTCCTACCCACGGGGGCGGCCAAGACCGGGTGGACCTTTTATCCGCCGTTGTCGACCATTCAGGACATCGACGTGCTCAACGTCTGGATGACCGGCCAAACCTGGTGGCTGCTCTCGATGGTCTTCCTCATCACCTCGTCTCTCCTCGGTTCGGTCAACGTGATCGTGACCATCATCAATCTCCGGGCTAAGGGCCTCACTTGGATGAGGTTGCCTTTCTTCGTGTGGGCCATGCTGGTGGCGGCCTTTTTGTTGCTCTTGGCCTTCCCTCCCTTGGAAGCGGCCGCCGTCATGCAGCTGATGGACCGAGTGGCGGGGACCAGTTTCTTCATGCCAACCGGTCTGAGCGTCGGAGGAGAACTCCTTGACTATGCGGGTGGGGGAAGCCCGCTCCTTTACCAGCACCTTTTCTGGTTTCTGGGGCATCCAGAGGTCTATGTCCTTCTCCTGCCGGCCTTTGCCTGTGTCGCCGAGATCATCCCCAACAACACTCGCCGTCCGATTTGGGGATATCGCTCGATGATTTACTCAGTGATCGTCCTGGGCTTTTTGAGCTTCATCGTCTGGGCTCACCACATGTATCTCACTGGCATGGGAAGCGGGGTCAGTATGTTTTTCCAGACCACCACGGCTCTGATTTCTATTCCATCGGTCATCTTGTTGACCTCACTTTTGATCTCGCTTTGGGGAGGGTCGATTCGCTTCACCATGCCGATGGTTTGGGCCTGTGCCTTTCTCCCGATGTTTGGGATCGGCGGTCTCACGGGTCTGCCTCTCGCCTTCAATCTAACCGACCTCTACCTCCACGACACCTACTACGTGATCGGCCACTTTCACTACGTGGTGGCGCCGGGGATTCTTTTTGGATTGATCGGTGGAGTCTATTATTGGTATCCCAAAATCACCGGAAGGTATATGAGCAACTTCTTGGGTCACATTCACTTCTGGCCTTCCTTGATCGCGGTCAATGTGATCTTCGCGCCCATGTTCATCCAAGGGATGGCCGGCTTTCACCGGCGTTGGTATAATGGTGGGATCGCCTATGAAAACACCAATTCTGAATACCTTCTCTGGTTGAACGAACTCATGTCGTGGGCGGTCTGGATCATGGCAGCGGCCCAACTACCCTTCATCATCAACGTCTTTGGATCCAAGTTTTTCGGTAAAAAGGTTGAATCCGACAACCCCTGGGAATCCACGACCTTGGAGTGGCAAACACCCACTCCCCCCCCGCATGGGAACTTCATCGAGATTCCCACCGTCTACCGGGGTCCTTACGAATACAGCGTTCCAGGAGCTGAAAAGGACTTCAGTCCGCAAAGTGAGATGGCACCGGAAGAGGTTCCCGAGTTGGAAGGGGTGCCGGAGCCGGAAGGAGCCAAGGTTTGATCGGCTCTTTGTCCTGACGCGATATGGAGATTCCCTACACTGTCACCGCCCGGCCTGATACCGGTCTTTGGAACTCAAAGATTGCCATCTGGTTGTTCTTGGCCTCGGAGGTCATGCTCTTCGGTGGCCTTTTCTCAAGCTACATCTTTTTGCGAATGGGGGCCGACTACCCTTGGCCGATCCATGAGCTCGACATCTGGCCAGGCGCCATCAACACCGCCGTCTTGATCCTCTCGAGCGTCACGGTGGTCTTTGCTTGGGCGGCGCTCAAACTTCGCAGTTGGCTCCAGTTTCAGATTTACATCATCATCACGATCCTGTGTGCGTTGGGATTCATGGTGATCAAGAGCTTCGAATACAAGGGAAAGCTGACCCACTACGCCGCCCGGTTTAAGGATGGGGTGGAGATCGCGGGGCATCTCGAGAAAAAAGACAATGTCTTGAAGTTTCGGGCGGATTCCTTGGTCGTGCAGATCAAGGCTGGCCATGGGCAAGAGAGACAAACCGCTGGCTATCTCTCGGGCCTTGGCTTTCCGGTCGAGACCAAGGCCCTCAAGGCCAAGCGAGAAAAGGATCGTGCGGCTGCCAAATTGATCTGGGAGGAGGAGAGACGGGCTTGGGAGGCTCTTTCGGAGGCCGAAAAAGAGGATCGGACCGAGCCAGCCCTGTTTGCGCCCTCGGTCATTCGCACCACTCTCACTCTCGATCTTGGCGGGGAGGAAGTGGTCCTGAAGCCATCTGAGGTGGCCAAGCGGACAGGCGATACCTACACCTTGCGGGATGGATCGAGGCTTTTGGGAGAAGAGATCGACAGCCCGATCGTGATGGCAATCGACAAGATTGACCTCCAACGATTGGCCACCAGCGGGGAAGCCACCGATCTGGAGACTTTCACCGCCGACGCCATCGAAATCGAAAAGTCTTACCTCAAGAATTTCCCTGCGCTTTATGAGCTCTGGGAAAAACACAAAAAGTACGTCAAAAAGTCCCTCGTGGAAGAGGGGGCGGTCAAGCCGCGTTGGGAAGCCTACGTTGTCAAAAAATTTGAGAAATACGCCAAAAAGAAAGACGGCCAGGAGTCCGATTATGGCAGCCAGCCCGAGGCGGACTACGGGATCGGGGGCAAGGCAGCCGAGGGAGACGACCACGCCCTTCATCCGGTGGTGGAGGTGCCACGGGATGGTCTCCGGTTCTTCTCGAACTACGGCCCCGCCAAAAACACTTACTACGCGATTTACTTCACCATGACAGGCCTGCACGGACTGCACGTGATCGGTGGCGCGGTGGTCTTCGCCTACCTTCTCTTCGTGGGGAAGAAGTTTTACGATAAGAATCCCGAGTGGATGGCGAATCGGGTGGAGGCCACTGGATTGTTTTGGCACTTGGTGGACCTGATCTGGATTTTCCTCTTCCCCCTCCTCTATCTTCTCTGACCGATCTCCCCCTCATGGCCAGCAGCCCGGAAGAAATCAAGAAACAGACCAAAACCTTTCTTCTGATTGGTTTCACTCTCTTCATCTTCACCATCATCACGGTGGCGATGTATTTCGTCGATTTGGGCAATCACGCCCTCAACCTGACGGTGGGGATGCTGATTGCCGCTTTCAAAGCGACTCTGGTGGCCCTCTACTTCATGCACTTGATTTCCGAGAAAAAGCTGATCTATTGGGTGCTCGGATTTTGTGTCGTTTTCGTCATCGGGATGCTCTTTCTGACCCTCTGGGCTGACATGTGGACCGGAATCGGCCAAGACTTGAACTTCGACTACTGACCAGCGATTTTTGGGTCTCACGCGTAACTCTTACTGATGTCGCTCAAATACTTTCACATCGTTTTCATCATCGCCTCCTTCGTGCTTTCGACCGCTTTTGGGCTCTATTGCTTCTCATCAACGGCCGAAGCTTCCTTCGAAGACTCTCTTCATGGAATGGGCACCGTCAGCCTCATCATCGGAGGAAGCTTGGGCAGCTACGGCATTTGGTTCCTTTGGAAAAAGTCCTCGAAAATCATCACCAACAATTCCTAAAAGAGTATGCTCTCTAACCTGTTTTCTCTCCTCGCCTGCCCGGTCTGCATGAAGACTGGGACTCACATGGACATTGCCACGGGGAACGCCATTCTTTTCATGGTGGCTATGCTGCTAGTGATTTTCGGTGGTCTGATTTTTTTCATCGTGGGGATGGCTCGCAAAGCCAAAAAACACCGCAAGCTCACCGAGGCCAAGGCCCCCTGAGTTTCCTTTCACACCCCAAGCTGACCGACCGTGTTTCAGAAGATCAATGAATGGATGGGGATGCCGCCTCCCATGTCGGAGCACGGCCCCATGATCGATCACATGCTAGCCATGTTGCATCTTTTCATGCTGGCGCTGTTTGTTGGCTGGTCCACTTTCTTCGTCTACACGCTCATCCGGTTCCGCCGGCGTCGGAATCCCAAGGCCGATCACGGCGGGGTCAAAAACCACACCTCGAGCCACCTTGAGGTGGGAGTGATCGTGGTGGAAGCCATGCTTTTGCTGGGTTTTGCCTTCCCGCTGTGGGCCGTTCGCGTGAACGATTTTCCGGAGTCCGAGGATACGGTCCGTGTTCGGGTTTATGGCTACCAGTATGGCTGGCTCTATCAGTATCCCGGCCCCGATGGGAAATTTGGCCGACACGATCCTTTCTTGGTCACCAGTGAAAACCCGGTCGGCATGGACCCGGAGGATCCGAATTCCGAAGATGACATCGTCGAGTCCGGTGTTCTCAATCTGCCTCTGGAACGGCCAGCGATTCTCTACATTACCTCCAAGGATGTCATTCACAATTACGCCATCCCCAAAATGCGAATCGCGCAGGATGCCAATCCCAGCCTCTTCGTCCCGATGTGGTTCACCCCGGTGGAGCTGGGAACAGTCGACGTGATTTGCGGGCAACTCTGCGGAGGGGGACATGCCAATATGGCCAATCTCTTGACGATTATGCCGAGCGAGGAGTGGAACGCGCAATACGCGCCTGCCCCCGAGGCTCCGACCGACGCCTAGGTAGGTGGCGGGTGTTTTTTGCAAGACTTTCGGGCAGAGCCTGCCGTAGTTTTGGTGGGTAGTTCTTTTTCTGCATGTCGTCTGAGAAAAACATCTCCTGGTTTCAGAAGCTGGCCGTGACCACGGTCTTGGCGGTTTTGTTCCTCATTTTCGTGGGCGGCCTGGTGAGGGCCTCGGGCGCGGGCTTGGGCTGCCCTGATTGGCCGAAGTGCTGGGGCTTGTGGCTGCCTCCGAGTGGGGTGGAGGCGATCGATGCCTCCCAGTATGATGTGGCGCAGTTCAACGCGACCAAGATGTGGATCGAGTATGTCAATCGTCTGATCGGAGTGGCCATTGGGTTCTTGGTTTTGGCCACAGCCATTGCGGCGGGATTCCTCGCGAAACAAAAGCCCTGGGTTTTCACGGGGGCCTTCCTCTCCTTGCTGTTGGTTCTGGTCCAAGCGTGGCTCGGGGGTGAGGTGGTCAAGTCCGGGCTGACCCCGGGGGTCATCACTCTCCATATGATTTTGGCGGTCATCATTTTGTGCCTGCTCCTGACGGTGACCTACGTGGCGAACGACAAAGCGCTCGCTTGCGAGGTCGATGCGGGACCGCTCTTCCGCCTGCGTTGGTTGGTGATTTTGCTTTTTGGGGTTTCCATTGCCCAACTGGTTTTGGGATCCCAGGTGCGGGAATCCCTGGAAATGATGGCCAAGGTCAGCCACCCGATTCCGCGAGAGGAGCGGCTGGAGGAGGTGGGCTTCGTGGACCACCTTCATCGCTCGCTTTCCTGGCTCGTTTTGATTTTAGCGGCGGCCCTCTGGTGGTTTGCGGGCCGGGAGCAGGTGGAGAACACGGCGCGGCTGCCTTTCTGGATTCTCTTGTCGGTGGTCTTTCAGGTCGTGGTGGGGATCTCCTTGGCCTATGGCGGCTTGCCACCGGCCGCGCAGGTGCTGCACCTCATCGGAGCGGTCGTCTTGCTGTCCCTCCAGTATCTCTTCCTCCTCCAACTCTTCCTCCGCATGCGGTCGAGCCAAGCTTCCGCTATCCTGCAGCCCGCATGAGGTCGGCTACGCGAAAATTGGGTCTGGGAGAAGACCTCATGGAGCTGGTGAAGTTCCGTTTGAGCTTCCTGGTCGTCTTCACCACCTTAGCTGGGTATTGGTTTGGTTCGAACCTCAGCTGGAGCGGCTGGACCCTCTTCCACACCATCCTCGGGACCTTGGCGACGGCCTTCGCGGCCGCCATTTTCAATCAACTATTGGAAATCGAGCCGGACGCTCGCATGAAGCGGACGGAGGATCGTCCTTTGGTGGGGAATCGACTGCCCCGAGTGGGGGCTTTTGTCTTAGGCTGGCTTCTGGCGGCCTTTGGGATTGTCCACTTGGGTCAAATGGTGGTGCCGGAAAATCCTCAGGCCGCCTTTTTGGCGGCCCTGACTTTGGCGATCTATGTCTTTGTCTACACGCCCCTCAAGCGAAAAACCCCCCTCAACACGGTGGTGGGAGCAGTCACGGGTGGGATCCCTCCGATGATTGGCTGGGTGGCCGCTGGGCAGGGCTACACCGTGGAGGCTTGGTTCCTCTTCGCCCTGCTCTTTTTTTGGCAGATGCCGCACTTTCTGGCCATCAACTGGATGTATCGCGCAGAATATGAGCGGGCCGGTTTTCGCATGTGGGCATGTGGGGATGAGGACGGCCAGCGCACTTCCGGGTTGATGTTGGCCTTCACCCTTCCGCTTCTACTTTTGAACGCTCTGCCATGGGTCTACGGCTTCATGGCTTGGTGGGGGGTGGGGCTGGGAGCGGCGCTGGCTTTGGTCCTCCTGGTTTTGGGCTGGGCCTTTCGCCAAAAACCGAGTTTGGATTCCGCACGAAAGCTCTTTTTTGCCACGCTTCTTTACATGCCGGCCACCTTGATTCTTTACGGCGTCGCCTGGCGCGGGCCCCTTTCGTAGATACTTCACGACCATGAACGAGACCGAATCTCCAACTCCCCAACAGGCGGGCGCCGCTGCCTTTCCCATCACACTCTGGTCGATCATCATTGTGATCGTCCTGGGGTTCCTAGTGGCTTGGAATTATCTCATCCGGTTCCAGAACGAGCAGGCCAACCCTCGGCTGGCCTACCGGGAGCGAATTGAAAAAAGCATCGAACTGACGGAGGCCGTTTCCGGGGAAACAGTCCAAGTGTCAGACCTCCAAGGAAAGGTCCTGGTCGTCAGCAACATCTATCCCTATTGCCCAACTGGCTGTGGCACGGTGGTGGCGCAACTTCTTGAGCTGTATTCCGAGTTTGGCGAGAACCCGAACGTGCATTTTGTTTCCTTCCAGGTGGATCCCATTCGATACACGCCCGATGAGTTCAAGGATTGGGTCGAGATGCAAGAGGCTGCCAAGCCGAATTGGTGGTTTTTGACGGGCAGTGCGGAGGAGCTTTACGATTATCTCTTCAAGTATTTCCGCTATTCCAGGCCGGTGCGAAATGAGGAAGATGAGAACGACATCGCCCACGACTTGAGCATCCGATTGGTGGACCACGCCGGGAATCTTCGCGGAGACGGTTACTCCATTCACATCGACGGACTGAAAGACGATCCCTACGCTCGGCTGCGGCGGGATTTGAATTCTCTAGTGGTGGAAGCGGTGGACGCGAAAAGAGGCTAGATGATCGAGCTTCTCCCAGCTTGGAACGCCGGTCTCAACACGGTCGCCACCATCTTGCTGACCCTCGGCTTTTACTTCATCAAGACGGGGCGCAAGCTAGGCCACAGGCGGTGTATGATCTCCGCCTTCTGCGTCTCGGCCGTGTTTCTGGTCGGATATCTCCTTCACAAATACCTGAAACAGGCAGCGGGACTGGACATGAACACCACCTTTGCCGGCCAAGGGTTTTGGCGGGTGTTTTATTACACCATGCTCATTTCTCACCTCATCTTGGCCATGGCCATCGTGCCCATGATTTTGATGACTATGATCCGGGCGCTCAAAGGGGATCACGCCCGGCATCGGAAGATTGCTGTCTGGACCTTCCCGATGTGGTATTATGTCTCGGTCACTGGAGTGCTGATTTACTTTTTCCTTTATCAATGGTTTCCCGAAACATCTTCCTGATTGCGGCCGGTTGGCTGCTCGCGGATCTCGCGATGGCTTCGGGGGATGGCTTGGTCTTCGAGCGAACGCTGGTGGAGCCACAGCTCGATCTTTCTGAGACCGAAATCCCTGTCTCTTTTCCGTATGCCAATCGGTCTTCCGAACCGGTCGTGATTGAGAAGATCGTAGGTTCTTGCGGCTGTCTGGCTTTGCCCAAGTGGCGGAGATTGGAAGTGGGGCCGGGGGAGACGGGGGCGATCGAGGTGGTGTTCAGCTATGCCAATTTTTCCGGCTTGGTGGAGAAGTCCATCTCGGTGCGAACCAACTCCTCGACCCAGGCGGAGATCAGGTTGCGCATTCGGGCCGAGATTCCCAAGCTGCTCCGTATCTCTCCCAAGATCCTCGAGTGGGCTCAAGGCGATCCGTTGCAAGAGAAGTCTTTCCAAGTGGAGGTGGCGGAAACGCATCAGGCTGGGTTGCTGGCAGAGGGCATCCAGTCATCCCGGCCGGGGTTTCAGCATCGGGTGGAGGTGGTGGAAGAGGGCCGACGGTATCGCATTCATCTTTTGCCGGATTCCACCGACCAGGTCCTTTACGGCCTGCTGAAGATTGAAACCGACTTCGCTAAGTCCAAATCTTCTCAAGCGCTCGCCTACTTCCGGGTGCATCCACCGACTGATCAGCCGGTTGGGATGGGAGAGCAGGAAGGAGGGGGAGGGTGAGCGAGTCTTCAGGGTCCTTGCAGCGGGCTCTCAAGATCCGCTCCCCGGGTCGGTCCTGCCTGGGCCGGCTCCGGGACGGAGACGGCCACTTTCCCCCCTGCCCCGGTCAGAGAATATGAAAAATCTGCTGCGAGATTTTGGCGTGATCGTCTTTGTGGTGGCTCTCTTGGGAGTGACGGCCTTTTTCTTGGATGCGCGACTTTCCCAGCTTTTCCTCTACGGGAGCACGGCCTCGCTTCATGGGATTCCCGAGGTTTCGGTGGAGGAGGCGCTCTCTTGGGAGAGCGGGTCCGGGGTCACGTGGATTGACGCGAGATCGAAAAAGGAATTCGAGGAAGGGCATGTTCCCCATTCGTTTCTTCTTTCGGAAGCGTCCGATGTCTCATGGGAGGAGTCGTTTTTTGAATTGATGGCCTCGGGGTCGCTGGCGGAAGATCGACCGGTGGTGGTCTATTGCGCCTCGGATTCCTGCGATGCCAGCGGGAGAGTGGCCGTCCGGCTGAAGGATTTGATGGACGAGGGAGTGATTCCGACGGCCGAGGTCTATGTTTTGGCGAACGGTTGGGAGGCTTGGCAAGCCCGCTAGCGATCAAAGCTTGCGCCAGCCTTCGAAGTAGTTTCGCACTTTGAGGAAGCCGTGGCGTTCATCAGTCGCCAATTCCACCACGATGGGCTTGGGCATGCTCCAAGGACTCGACATCCAAGGGATGTCATCCGCCATTTTTTTCCCGAGGTCCGAATCTTTCAGCGTGAAGGCGTAGGCCACGGTCGGGCCATTATGGTAGAGCGAGAAGCGGAAGGCCATCCATTGGTCGGGGTTTTCTAGTTCGGTCGAAGGAGAGCTGGAGCGGTTGGCGATGACGAAGAATCGCTCCGTGCGATCGGTCGAGGAGTTGGTGAATTGCTCGGCCGAACCCTGGTAGGCCTGGAGAAAGGCGCGAAGATTGAATTTCAATTGGCCCCCCACTTCATAGACATGGACCAGGATGGGATCGCGCTCGGCCTCTTCATCAAAGAAGCGACTGCCATTCTCGCGAAAGAGATAGAAAAATTCCCGGCTCCCTTTTTCGCCAAAAAGATCGACGTAGTCATGCCGGAGGGTGGTGAGCGGCCGGGCGAGGGGCGTTTCGGCCAGAAGGCTCCGCAGCTCGGGAGTCAAGGCGATGTCAAAATAGGGGGCGCGCTCCTCCAGATTGGTCGGACCTTGGAGAAATTCGTCGAGAAAGCGATTGGGCGCTTCCAGAAGAAAATCGCGCGCTTCGGCTTCTACGATTTCGGAGTCCTCAAAAGAGAGGTCTGCTTCGGCTGCTGGCTCGGGCGTGGGACTTTCCCGAGTTTCCGGGTCGTTCTCCGTCACGTCGGCGACCATGACTTCCTCAGACGGCTCTGGGCCAAGCGAAGCGACTTCCTCTTCGACGGGTTCTTCAGGTGAGGTGACTTCCGGTTCAGGCGCGGACGGTTCTGGGTCGGGTTCACTAGAACCGCTGATGGGGGGGATCATCCCCAGCCATTCGTCAATCTGCTTCACGTAAGGGGAGTCGGGCTGTTCTTGGCTGGCCCAAAGGTAGTAGCCAGTGCCCCCCAGGAGGCCAAGCGCGAGGAAGCTCAAGAGAGCTTTGCCCGCGCGTCCCTTGGGCTTGGGCGGTCTGACCGCTGCGGCGGCTGCGGTGGGGGGG